>JAQTNG010000177.1 GCA_028714015.1 Elusimicrobiota bacterium
CCCAGCCCTGGGCAGCCTTCTCCGTGCGCATTCCCGTCGAGACCCGCGCCCTTCCCAGCTTCCACCAGTAGACGCCGGATGTCCGGCGCTCCCCCGTGCGCGACCGATAGTGCGGCTGATAGACGCTCCCCGTCCCCGAGATCCTCATCTCGCCCCCTGAGCCACCGCTCCAGCCCTGCGGCGTCGAAGCGAACCGTGCGGCCGACACGCCGGGCGAAGGGAAGCTCGGATGCGTGCTCATAGACCCACCGCCGCGACATGCCGAGTCGGTGCGCGGTTTCCATGGCACTAAGTAAGATAGGCTGAGTACGCACAATGTCAAGTTGCTGAGGGAAAGCCAAGGCGGATCCAAGCCATCGGAACAGCGGGCACCTGTTCGGCATGAGGACCAGAGGCTATCCGATCGCTCGCCGGTGGGGGAAGATCCGGATGATTCGGAACCGTTAGACTACGCCCGCCTATCCGCAAAACGGCTACGCCCGGAAAGTTGCGCGGCGGCCAACTTTCTCCTTGACATGGTGCGTACGCGCGCCTATCTTCGCGGCGTGAGCATCGCAGAGCAGATCAAGAAGGCGCGGCTCGACGCGGGTCTCACGCAGCTTCAGGCTGCGGTCCTGCTGAAGGTCGCGGTCCCCACCATCTCTCGCTGGGAGACTGGCGCCGTCACGCCGCCCCCGCTAACGTTCGCCGGCGCCATGGCCGCGCTGGGCACGAATGGGGCAAAGTCGAAACGGACCAAATCCCGCAAGTCGTAGCAGCGAAGGGAACGGCGAGCATCATGGGCAGCGGTTCCGCAGAGCACCGGGTTAGGCGGAATCGCTCCGGCCGGGCACAGCGGCGCCCTGAACTCCTAGCGGCGCACAACGCGCGCACAACTGCGCACCCGCCACAGAGCGCTGATTCTCCAGCCCTTCGGCACGAAACGGTCACAGCCGCCCCGGTCCTGACGCCGGATCGAGGAACTGCTGGAGTCCGGGTTCCGCATCCTCGGCCCGCGGCGCAGCCGGAAGCACGGGATCGTGGACTCAGAGCCGATGGCGGGCGGCGGCCGTGAAATCCTACTTTGACGACGGGCAGTGCGTGATCTACCACGCGGACTGCCGGGAGATCCTGCCGTCGTTGAAGGCGGACTTAGTGGCGACCGATCCTCCATATGGCGTGGACTTTCGTGGCTCCGATTGGGACGCTCAAATTCCCGAGGTTGCGAAGGAGCTGCCGGCGATGTTCCCTCGCGTAGCAATCATCATAGGGACTCTTGCGGCCTTCGATTTTCCAAAACCGCGATGGGTTGCCTGTTGGGCTCGCCCGGCGAGCAATAGCCGCAGCAAGGTGGGCGGGTTCAGTCACTGGTCTCCAATCCTCCTGTACGGAGACTGCACGATGCGTGTTGACTCCGCTCATGGCATGCGATAGCCAACGCTTACCCGCATGGGTTTGGACACCCGTCACCGAAGCCTGAATGCGTTATGCGTTGGCTTGTGGACGAACTCTCTGAGCCTGGCGAGACGGTTCTCGACCCGTTCATGGGCAGCGGGACCACGCTCCGCGCAGCGAAGGACTTAGGCCGCAAGGCCATCGGCATCGAGATCGAGGAGCGTTACTGTGAGATCGCGGCGAAGCGCCTCAGCCAGCAAGTACTGCCGCTGGAGTTGGCTCCATGACCCTCTGTGCTCGCGGCCATCGCGCCTACGTGAGCAGCCTCGGGCTGCACCGCACCATCATCGAAGGGCCGCGCGATCGCTTCCACTACGTCGTCGGCCCCTGTGAGGACCTGCCTGTGAGCCTGCATCTCGCGCAGCCTTCGCCGCAGCGGCCGATCCTGACGCTCTGCTGCCGCTGCGGAGCCACGATCCGCGAGGGCGAGCCCGACGCCCAGGGCCGGGTGAGCCACGGGCTCTGTGCGGCCTGCGAGCCCCTGCAGCGGGAGGACTGGGGGCTGTCTCCGTCAGTCAGGGGGTCTCACTGATGCCGACCAAACTGCGTCGATTCCTCGAGGCGAGCGTGTTCGCGATCCTGGTGGCGCTCGCGATCCTTGGGCCGCCGCCCTGGGGCTGGAGTCCTCCTCACCCACGACTGCCTCCGTCTGACTTGATGATCAGGAACGCTGACGGAGGCTCCTGCGGAGACGAGATGCTCCTCACGGAACTCCGCATGTCCTACTACTCCACAGTCCAGAAACTCTCGGAGGAAATCCGAGAGACCCGGGACGAGAACAAGCGGCTGCGCTTCCTCATCGAGAAACTGAAGCGAGAGCAGGGCGCGGCGACCAATACAGTCAAGGTGGTCAAGCCATGATCGAGCTGGTCTTCAGGCCGGGTCCCGTCTTCGGCGGCCGGGTCTTCCGCGACGGGCAGGAGATCACAGAGGTGACGTCGATCGAACTCCTCCCGGGGCGATGTGTCATCACCTCCTTCGAAAAGCCGCCCCGACGACTGGAAGACGGCTACTTCGCGACCTCGAAGGTCTCGGATGATCAATACAGCGTGCGGGTGGAACCGTGACGATCCACGCGACCGACGTTGTGCGCCCGTTCCTGCCGACGCGCACCGACTATCGGCTCGAGGGCGGCGTGCAGATCCCGGACATGAACGGCGACGACGTCCGCGAGGTCTTGGGCGTCTTCGAGACCTACGCGAGCGACGGGGCGCCGCTGCTCGACGCGATGGCTCACGCCTTGGTGCAGTGGCGGATCTGCCGCGCGCGCAGGGCCGCCCAGGAGAAGGCGGCGGCGCGGCGGGCCGAGCAGCGCGAGCCGGCGTCGAGGCTCTCGTGACCGTCAGGCTGATCGACGTCACGGCACGCCCGGGCGGGCTGCGGCTCGCGGCGAAGCCGACGACGGCGCACGCGGCGGTCGCCCGGTTCTACCGGGAAGCGCTGCGTCCCGGCCACGGGCACAGCGTCGTCGAGGAGATCGCGGCGGCGCCGAGTCCCTTCTCCGTCGAGGGCCTCCTGGCCGACTTCGACCTGTTCGCCGCGCGGGGGGCCAGCGAGAAGACGCGCTCCCGCGTGCGCGAGGCCGCGCGCGTGCGCCTGGCGCAGCTCCGGGGGTGGCTCCCGTGAGGCGGCTCACGACAGCGCATTACCTCCGGTTCGCGCGCGGCTTCTTCTCGCTACTGGAGGCCGACCCTGAGCACGCCCCGACGCCGACGCGCCTGAACGCTTGGATGGGCCGGAAGCCGACGAGCAACCTTGATGCTCAGCTCACGCGGTGGAGATCGTTCCTTCTTCACGAGCTGGGCTTCAAGAAAGGCCGTGGCGTAACCGGGCGCTGGAGGAAACCGTGAGCGCCCCGGCCTCCCCACTCGACCTAGTGCGTCTCGCCCTGGTGGCCGCGGGCCGCTGGTATTGGGCCCTGCGGCTTCGCTTCGAGCTATGGCGCCTGCTGCGCGCCCTGCGGCGGCTCCCGTGAGCGGCGCCCCCAAGACGTTCGACGGGTTCCTGAACGCCGCCGCCGAGGACTGCGTCAACGCGCGGTCGCGGTCGGCCCCGACCCCGGCGGAGCAGCCCTGCCCGGACTGCGAAGGGACCGGCGTCATCCTCACTCGCGTCCCCGTGGACAAGCGCGAAACCAAGTGGGCCGAGCGATACGAGCCCTGCATGGGCTGCCTCGGCACGAAGACGGCCGAGGCCTGCGCGCCCGGCGTCGCCCGCGAACTCGCGGAGCTCTACGGGAAGCTCGCGGCGATGGCGCGTGAGCATGGCTGGCGCGAGGGGATGCGCGGGCACGCCGAGAAGATGGCCGAGCACTACCGCATCTTGGGGGAGCGAAAGGGATGAACGAGTTCGGCCGCACGCCAGCGCCCAAGCCTGGGTTCTACAAGGGCGTCGACTTCGATACCTATGCGAGCTGGGACGCCGTGAACAGCCACATCCTGACGGGGCTGCGGCGGACTCCGGCGCACCTCCGGCACGAGCTGCTCAACGGCGGGCTCGACCCGACGCCGTCGCTCGAAGCCGGCTGGCTGCTCCACCTGGCCGTGCTCGAGCCGGAACGCTTCGAGGCCGAGGTCGTCGTCCCGCCCAAGGTCGACCGCCGAACGACGCAGGGGAAAGCCACCTGGGCCGGGTTCCAGGCCGCGAACCCGGGCAAGCGGTCGGTCGATGCCGACCTCTACTCCCAGGTCTGCGCGATGCGCGACTCGCTGCGCGCGCACCCGAGCGCCGGCGCCTGGTTCGAGAGGCCGGGCGCGAACGAGGTCTCGATCGTGTGGGAGGAGCGCGAGGCCGGCGTCGTCTGCAAGGCCCGGATCGACCGCGTCGCCAGCATCGGCGGGTGGCCGATCGTTGGGGATGTGAAGACGGCGCGCAACGCCGCCCGCCGGCCCTTCGAGCGCGTCCTCTACGACTACGGCTACCACATCCAGGCGCGGCACTACCTCGCCGGCCTCGAGGCGCTCTCGCCGATCCCCGACGGGCAGGCCTTCCGCCGGTTCTGCTTCTTCGTCGTGGAGACCGAGGCGCCCTACTGCGTCGCCGTCTACGAACTCGACGAGACGGCTCTGGCCGCGGCCGAGCAGGACCGCCAGAAGCACCTGCGGACGTGGCGGCAGTGCGTCGAGGCCGGCGAGTGGCCGGGCTACCCGGTCGGCATCGAACTCGTGTCGATTCCGGCATGGGCTCTGAAGGTGTGGGAGGCGTCCGAGTGAGCGAAACGAAGCCGGGGCCGGAGTTGACGGTCGAGACGCAGCCGCCGCCGAAGGAGAAGGGGGCCGCCGCCCTGGTCGCGATCGGGGAACGCGGCGTGATGCTGCGGTCGCTGGAAGACCTCCTCCGGTTCGCCCGGATGTGCGTCGCTGGCGGCGCGGCTCCGAAGGGGATGACCGAAGGCGCGGCCGCGCTGGCGATCCAGGCTGGTCTCGAGCGCGGCCTCGGCCCACTCGGCGGGCTCCAGAACGCGGTCGTGATCAACGGCGTCCTGTCCTGGCGCGGGCAGGGCGCCGCGGCCTTGATCCAGAACAGCGGCGTCTGCCGGCCTGGGACGCTCCGGTTCGGCTACGAGGGCGAGGCCGACCAGATGCGCGGCTACGCCGTCGCGCATCGCCTGGGCTACGCGCAGCCGGACCGGCGCGAGTTCACGGTCGCGGACGCCCGCCGAGGCGGCCTGTGGGGCAAGGAGGGGCCGTGGAAGGCCTACCCGCACCGGATGCTGGCGTGGCGCGCGCTCGGCCTGCTCGCCCGGGACGTGTTCCCAGACGTGCTGGGGGGCTTCCCGCTCGCCGAGGAGGCCGAGGACTTCACGGCGGAGGCGCCCGCCCGTGGCCCGGCGCAGGCCCGGCCCGCGCCGCCGCCGCCTTCCGCTCCCGACCCGCTCATGAGCGCGCTCGGCGTCGTCGAAGCTCAGGTCGTGCCGGCGCCCCCGGAAGCTCCAGTGGAGTCTCCCTCCCCGGGGGCGCCGTTCTCTTCGCACGCGGAGGCCGACGCCGCCATCGCCGAGGCGGAAGGCCAGGGCGACCTCTTCCGGAAGGAGTGACGCCGTGCTGCCAGCGGTAGCGGACGCCGACGCCGCCCGGGCCGTCTTCTTGCTCGACGGGGAGTTCTCGCCCGGCCTGACGCTCCCGCAGATGGCGGCGGCCGCCCTGCGCCAGCGTGACGAGTCCCGGCGCGAGTGCGCGCGGCTGCGGCTCCGGCTGGCGCTCCCGGCGCTGGCGCCCATCGTGGACCGGCACGAGCCGGTCGAGATCCAGCTCGAACTTCAGGAGGTCGGCCCATGCCCTGCGAAGTAAAGCGCGACGGCTCCGGCGTCACCGCGATCATCTGCTCCCGAGGAGGCCGTCAGCGCCGTTGCGTTCACTGTGGAGGACCAGCGTCGCAGCTCTGCGACTTCCCGGTACTCCGCGAGGGCCGCCGGACGACCTGCGACGCCTCGGTCTGTCGGCGCTGTTCCACCCGGCCCCATGCCGGGGACGTTGATCTCTGCCGGCCTCACGCCGAGCAGTGGGACGTCGAACTCAACCGGCCGAAGGTTGGGCCAGGATCGGAGCCAAAACCATGAAGCCGACGCGGTTCCCTGAGCAGACGGTCGAACTCCAGAAGCCTGCGGGCATGACCGACGAGAAGTGCTCGCCCCTTCCCGTCTTCAGGGATGGGACGTACTGCATCTCCCGCTGGGCGCCCTCGTTCGGCGAGCGCCTGCGCATCCTCTTCGGTTCCCCGATCTGGCTGTGGATCTGGAGCGGGAACACGCAGCCACCCGTATCCCTCGCCATTGAATCGCCATTCACAACGGGAACCGCGGCCTGGACGTGCGGGCGCCTGTGTCTCAGTACCACCAACCAACCCGCTGGAGCGCCCATTGTGGATCGGGCCAACTCGCAAGAGAAGATCGAGCCATTTCGGCAATGGCGGGGCCTCGCCATTCATCTTCGCCCATGGAGACGCAACCGCCATGGCGATCGCGCCGAAGGACCAGCGCTATTCATCGGCGTAGAGCAACGCGGAGGCCACTCATGAGCAGGCTCGACCGCTTCCACAACCATCAGGTCGTCTCGATCCTCGGGTGCTTCCTCTGGTGCATCCTGGCGCTCATCGGGCTGTGCTGGGCGCTGGTGAACCAGGAGAACCCGGTCGCCGCGACGCTCCTGACGGTGTTTCTCGTCTGCGCGGCGTGGCTGGCGTCCATAGCCTCCGTGAGCCGGGCGCACGAGGGGCGCGTCCTCCCGGGCCGGCCTCCTGCTGAGATCAGCCAGGTCGAGATCGCGCGGCGCATCGCGAGGCTCCCATGAGCGACATCAACAGCTTCGAGGTGCTCAAGGTCATGGGCGAGCGGAACCTCGACATTCGCCTCGCGCCGCTGTCGAACATCTTGCGCATGCAGAAGACGAAGCACGGGACTCAGGTCACGATCGGAGTCGGCGGCGACGTGCTGCAGCCGATCTACGCGGGCCGCTTCGTCGGCGGGCTGATCCTCGCGGATAAGGACCAATTCGAGGAGACCAAGCGCGAGCTTGAGAAGGCGCCCCGATGAGCGCGGCGCCGCTGCTCACGGTCCCGGAGTGCTCGGTATGCGAGACGACCGACTCGGCGCGCCTCTACGCTTCGACGGTCCGCGGGCGGCTCTGCGCGGACTGCTACCGGGCGCTCGGGCGGCCTCCCGTGGCGCCGGTCGGGGACGTCTTTCGAACTGCTGAACGCGCAAGCTGGCGACGAGATGCACGATCTGTTTCCCGGCACGGGTGCTGTAGGTCAGACGTGGACTCGGTACGCAGAGCAGAGCGCGAAGGACATGTTTGCATGACTGACGAACTGATCGGCTACGACGACTGGAAGACCAGATCGGCTGAGGACCAAGCCGAGATGGACCGAGCCTGGGCCAAGTGGGGCAAGCGTGAGCGTGACCCTGACGCGGAGAGGGACGCAGCGCGGGACGCTGAGCTGGACGAGCAGGAGTGGAGCGAGTGAGAAGCATTCTGAAGGTTACGCAGACGATGATCCCGAAGATCGCTGAGACGCTTGCTTCATTCGGTGGCCATCTGGAGTGTCGAAAATGCCACCATCGCAGCCCGCTGGGGAATGTGAGAGGCCGACTGATGGGGGGCTGGCCGAGGTGCTGCGGCTCGACCATGGAATGGATCACGGCTAGGCAAGAGGCACAACGCACTGACGAGGAGCGCGGGTGATGCCGACCGAGCGCAGCAAGGCGATGGCGCAGGACTACAACCGGCAGTGGTGGAATGAAGATGCGGTCAACATAGACGCAGCGAATGATGCTCTAACTTCCCTGCTCGACCGGCGCGCGGAAGAGGAGAGGCAGCGAATCAGGGACATCGTTGGGGAAGAGTGCGTAGATCGCTCATGGGATGCCTGTAAGGACATCCTGCGCCGCATCGACTCCGAGGAGGGACGATGACCAGCGAGCAGGAGCAAGTATTGCGGGCACTGAAGGACTGGATCTGCGCGAGTGGCACCGAGCAGGCGGACGAGTACGAACCCCCTCCCCCGTCCGCTGC
>JAQTNG010000178.1 GCA_028714015.1 Elusimicrobiota bacterium
CTGCCCCTACAAGGTCCGCCGCTTCAACTGGTTCGACTACGCGCACCAGGACCTCACGCAGAACCTGGTCCTGAACCCGGACGTCACCGTGCGCTCGCGCGGCGTGATGGAGAAGTGCTCGTTCTGCGTCCAGCGCGTCTACAGCGCGAAGTCGCTGGCGAAGACCGAGGACAGGGCGCTGAAGGACGGCGACGTCGTGCCGGCCTGCGCGCAGAGCTGCCCGGCTGAGGCGATCGTGTTCGGCGACCTGAACGACCCGGACAGCAAGGTGACGCGCGTCGCGCGCGAGAACCACGGCTACCGCGTGCTCGAGGAGCTCGGCACGGGCCCGTCGGTCGTCTACGGCATCAAGGTCCGGAACACGCGGGTGAGGAAGTCATGAGCGGCCACCACGTCTCCGCGTTGCGCGTCCCGCTGATCGACGGGGGCAAGACGCTCAAGCAGGTGACCGACGACGTCTGCTCGCCCATCGAGCGCGGGCCGAACCCGTCCTGGTACTACGGGATGGCCGCGTCGCTGACCGCGCTCGCCGTCGGCTTCTTCCTCGTCGTCAACCAGATCTGGACCGGCATCGGCACATGGGGCCTGAACAAGACCGTCGGCTGGTCGTGGGACATCACGAACTTCGTGTTCTGGGTCGGCATCGGCCACGCGGGCACCTTGATCTCGGCGATCCTGTTCCTCTTCCGGCAGCGCTGGCGCACGTCGGTCAACCGCTCCGCCGAAGCGATGACGATTTTCGCCGTCATGTGCGCGGGCATCTTCCCGCTGATCCACATGGGGCGGCCGTGGCTGGCGTACTGGGTGTTCCCGTATCCGAACTCGATGGGCCCGCTGTGGGTGAACTTCCGCTCGCCGCTGCTGTGGGACGTGTTCGCCATCAGCACCTATTTCGCGGTGTCGGCGACCTTCTGGTACATCGGCCTCCTGCCGGACCTCGCCGTCGTCGCCACGCGCGCGACGGGCTGGCGACGCGAGGTCTTCACGCGCCTCAGCCTGGGCTGGGACGGCTCGATGCGCTCCTGGCTGCACTACGAGACGCTGTACCTTCTGCTCGCGGGCCTGGCGACGCCGCTGGTGTTCTCGGTTCACACGATCGTCAGCTTCGACTTCGCGACCTCGCTGGTGCCCGGCTGGCACACGACGATCTTCCCGCCGTACTTCGTCTGCGGCGCGATCTTCTCGGGATTTGCGATGGTGATGACCTTGATGATCGTGGCCCGCAAGGTGATGAATTTCGAGGACTACATCACGCTGCGCCATCTCGACGCGATGTGCAAGGTCACGCTGACGACGTCGATGATCGTCGGCCTCGCCTACGGCACCGAGCTGTTCATGGCCTGGTACGGCTTCAACCCCTTCGAGCGCTTCGCGTTCCTGAACCGCATGGAGGGCCCGTACGCCCCGTACTACTGGATGATGGTGTTCTGCAACGTGCTGGTGCCGCAGCTGCTGTGGTCCAAGCGCGTCCGCCAATCGCCCGCGATCATCCTGCCGATCTCCCTGCTGATCAACGTCGGCATGTGGCTCGAGCGCTTCACGATCATCACGATCTCGCTGCACCGCGACTACCTGCCGTCGAGCTGGACGATGTATCACCCGACGTACACCGAGATCGGGACCTTCATCGGCAGCTTCGGCCTGTTTTTCACGATGTTCCTGCTGTTCTGCCGCTTCCTGCCGATGATCGCTATCAGCGAGGTCAAGGGGGTTCTGAGCTACGCCCGGCGCCCCGGGCAAGGAGGCGACCATGGCGAGTGAGCTCGTCGCCGGAGTCTTCGCGACCGAGGAAGAGGTCGTCGCCGCGGCCGAGGCCGCGCGCCGAGCCGGCCATGCGATCCACGACGCGTACGTCCCCTTTCCGGTCCACGGCCTCGACCGCGCGATGGGCCTCGCTCCCTCGGCCCTGCCGACGGTCTGCTTCCGCTTCGCCGCCGCGGGGCTGACGATCGCGTTGGGCTTCGAGTACTGGGCGTCGCGCTTCGACTGGCCGATGAACGTCGGCGGAAAGTCCTTCAGCGCGTCCCCGGCCCTGATCCCGATCGCCTTCGAGCTGACGGTGCTGTTCGCGGCGCTGGGCAGCGTGGCGACCTTTCTGTACATGCGAGGCCTGACGCCGGAGAAGAATCCGACGCTGAGCCGCCTGGGCGGCCTCGACGACCGGTTCGTGCTGGCGCTGCGCGCCGAATCCGCGGACGATCGCGATTCCTTGACCCTATTCCTCAAAAAGCAAGGCGCCGCGAAGGTCGAGACGGAGGCTCTGCGATGAACCGCAAAAGTCTGCGCCCCGCCCTGGTCCTCGCGGCCCTTCTGGCCGTCATAATACTCGCGACCCGCCGCGACCTGACGCACCCGAACTCGCGCCTGTTCATGGACATGATCAGCACGCCGGCCGTGCACAGCCAGCAGGCCAGCGCCGTCTTCGCCGACGGCCGCGCGATGCGCCCGTCCCCCGCCGGCACCGTCGCGCGGGGGGAGACGCCCCTGCGCTTCGGTCCCGGAGCCGAGGAGCGCGAGCGCGCCGGCCGCGAGCTGAAGAACCCGTTCGCGCCGAGCTTCGAGGTGATGACGCGCGGCAAGCGGGTCTTCGAGACGGATTGCCAGCACTGCCACGGCCGCTCCGGCCTGGGCGACGGCGCCGTCGCGAAGGCCTTCCCGAGCTTCTCGTTTCCGCTCGCGTCGAAATCCACCTTTGATCTTCCCGACGGGACGCTCTTCCACATCATCACCTACGGCCGCAACCTGATGCCCGCGCACGGCTCCCAGGTCGCCGCCGACGACCGCTGGAAGGTCATCCGCTATCTGCGCGACCTTCAGCGCCAGGAGATCGCGCGCCTGGGGCCGGCCGCGTTGATTCCCGAGGACCCGCGCCGCCGCGGCCTGGTGTCCGCGCCTTACGGCAAGGAATTGTTCGCGCAGAACTGCGCGTCGTGCCACGGCACGGAAGGCCGCGGGCCGAAGCCGGGCATACCGACCCTGCACTCGCCCGCCGTGCTCGCGATCGCCGACGACGCCTACTACGCCGACATCATCGCGCAGGGGCGCCCGGGCACGAGCATGCCGGCGTGGAAGGGCATCCTGACGAAGACGCAGGTCGCGAGCCTGGTCGTCTACATCCGCTCCTGGTCGGGGGCCGCGCCGGAGCGCGTTGCGTCCGGCGGCGCCGGGACGGGCGCGGAGCGCGGGCGCGAGCTGTTCACCACGCACTGCATCGGCTGCCACGGCGCCGAGGGCCGCGGCGGCATCGGCAACTCCCTGAGCGCGCCGTCCTTCCTGGCCATGGCCTCGGACGATTTCCTGCGCCAGACGATCTCGCTGGGTCGCCACCAGACGGCGATGCCCGCCTCCTACGACCTTCAGGGCGGCGACGTGGAGGCGCTGATCGCCTACATCCGCACCTGGTCGAAGCCGCCGGCCGACTACTCCCAGGTCGCCGGACTGCTCCCGACGGCCTCGGCCAAGGACGGCGCTGGACTGTTCGCGTCCAAATGCGCGGGCTGCCACGGCGCGAAGGGCGAGGGGGCCATCGGCTCGAAGCTCGCGGCGGACTCTTTCCTGACGATGGTCGACGACCGCTTCCTCTTCAAAGTGATCACCGAAGGCCGGCCGGGCACCGAGATGCCCGCTTGGCGCTCCCTGACAGCCAAGCAGGACGCCGACGTGCTCGCGCTCATCCGCTCCTGGCAGAAGGCGCCGTCGGTCGCGCTGTCGACCGAGGCGCGCCACGGCCGCGCCGATTTCGGCGAGGTCCTCTACCGGCAGGAGTGCGTTAAGTGCCACGGCCCGCAGGGCGGAGGCGACCTCGGTACGCAGATCGGCAATCCGGCCCTTCTGACCCAGACCAGCGACGAATTTCTTTGGCGCACGATCGCCAACGGCAAGACGGGCACCGAGATGAAGGGCTTTCTCAAGCGCCCGCGCAACCCTCTGGCCCCCGAGGACATCGACCATCTCGTCGCGTACCTGCGGCGCCTCCAGTCGCATCCGCCGGCGGGCGGGCTCAAGCGCACCTACTCGTGGGCGTCGGCCGCCGACGGGAAGAAGGTCTTCGAGGTCAAGGCGAACTGCGCGAAGTGCCACGGCCGGGAAGGAGAGGGAGGCAGCGGCCCGTCGCTGGGCAATCCCGGCTTCCTTCAGGCCGCGAGCAACGGCTTCCTCGAGGGCACGGTCATGCTGGGCCGGGAGAACACCCCGATGCACTCCTATTTCAACGGCGCGGACGTCCCGCACCTCGAGGCCGAGGACTTCGAGAACGTGGTCGTTTACGTGCGCGGGTTCGAGAAAAATCCCCCGTCGGCGCGCCGCCGCGTCGAGAGCACGCCCGCGCGCGTCGCCGAGGGGCGCGCCCTGTTCCGCGACAACTGCGCGACCTGCCACGGCCTGGAGGGCCTGGGCAAGCACGGGCAGAAAGAGGGCGACTTCGCGCCGTCGCTGAACAACGCCGAATTCCTGAAGGCCGCCGACGACAACTTCCTTCTGGCGACGATCGCGCTGGGCCGTCCGGGCACGCCGATGCGCGCCTTCGGCGAGGGGATGGCGGGGAAATCGGGCCTGACGGCCGATCAGATCCGGAAGATCGTGGCTTTCCTGAAATCCTGGGAGAAGCGCAAATGAGCTCAGAGCACCGTCTGCTGACCCCGTCCCAGACCTCGGCGCTGAAGAAGACGGCCGCGGCCGCGGCGGTCCTCTTCGCGATCGGCGCGCGGCTGTCTCCCGAGCGGGCCGGCGCGGGCCTTCTGCTCGCGAACTTCTACTTCGTCTCGCTGGCGCTGGCGGCCCTCGTTTTCGTCGCGATCCAGAACCTGTCGGCCGCGGGCTGGCCCGTCGTGTTCCGCCGCGTGCCGGAGGCGATGACCGCCTACCTTCCCGCGGGCGCGGCGGCCACCGCCGCGATCGCGCTCGGCGCGCGGTTCGTGTATCCGTGGGCCCTCCCGGGCGCGGCCGAAGCCCTCGGCGGCAAGGCCGCCTATCTCAACGCGGGGATGTTCGCCCTGCGCGCCGCGATCTGCTGGGCGGTCTGGCTGTTCTTCGCGCGCCGGCTGGTCGGCCTGTCGCGCGGCCAGGACCTCGGCGGCGCGGACGGCGGCGTGCGCCTGGCGGCCGTCGCCTCGGCGGCCTTCGTCGTCGCCTTCGCGCCGACGTTCACGGTCAGCTCCGTGGACTGGCTGATGTCGCTCGAGCCGAAATGGTCGAGCACGCTGTACCCGTGGTACGTCTTCGCCGGAGCGTTCGAGGGGGGGCTGGCCGCGCTGACGGTTCTGGTCATCCTTCTTCGCCGCCGGGGGCTCTTCGCGAAGCTCAACGAGAACCACCTGCACGATCTCGGCAAGTATGTGTTCGCCTTCAGCTGTTTCTGGGCCTACCTGTGGTTCTGCCAGTACCTGCTGATTTGGTACTCGAACATCCCCGACGAGACGACGCACTTCGTCCTGCGCATGACTCCCGGCTGGCTGCCGCTCTTCTGCCTGAACCCGGTCGTGAACTTCGTCCTGCCTTTCGGGCTGCTGCTCTCCGCGAAGCGCAAGCGCAATGAGCGGGCCTTGCTGCTCGGCGCGGCGGTCGTCCTCGCCGGCCGCGCCCTGGACCTCTACATGCTCATCATGCCCGGGACGATGGGCGCGCGCCCGGGCCTCGGCCTCGCGGAGCCCGCGGCGTTCGTCGCGCTCGGCGCGGTCTTCGTGCTTCTCTTCGACCGTTCCTTCGCGTCCGCCGCGCCCGAACCCGTCCGCGACCCCTACCTGGACGAGAGCCGGCACTTCGAAGGCGTCTAGCGCGAGATCGAACGCTTTTCGCCGTTATGATAGGATTCCCGCGTGAAGCTCATCGGCCTGGGCGTGTCGGCGGGCCCGGAACGGGATTTCCTGATGTCGGAGCTGCGCGGGCTCGACCTGTTCGCGCCCCTGACCGACGAGCAGCTGCGCAAGATGCTGTACTTCGTCAAGTCGGTGGAGTTCGAGGATGGGGAAATCGTCTTCGAGAAGGGCGACCCGGGCGAGTGGTTCTACCTGATCCACCGCGGCGAGGTCGAGATCTTCGAGCCGGGGTTCTTCGGGCCCTCGGTCCTCGCGCGGATGGGGCCCGGCGATTTCTTCGGGGAGCTGGCGCTCATCCTGAGCCAGCCGAGATCGGCCGGCGTGCGCTGCGTCGGAGAGACGGCCTGCTTCGCGCTCGACCGGACCGATCTCGAGACGCTCATGGAGCGCTCGCCCGACATCGCCGCGGCGATCAAGCAGATCGCCCAGCAGCGCTTCGGCTCTTAAGAGCTTCTCAGCGTCCCTTCCGGAACAGCTGCGCGACGCCGGCCAAGGCCAGCAAGCCGCCGAGGACTCCGAGCGCGAGCAACGGGAACGGATAGCCCGAGTTCCGTGACGGGGGGACCGCCGGCTGGTGGCTCGCGGCCCATTCCCCGAACAGCAGCTGCATGTCCTCGGGGTCGGGCAGCTGCAGGGCCTTGTTTAGCGCCGGCTGATAGGAGGGGTCGATGCGCGCCGCCTGCGTGAGCGCGCCGATCGCCCCGGGCTTGTCGCCCGCGCCCGCCAAGGCGTAGGCCTTGTTGAAGTAGGCGCGGGCGTCGTCCGGGCTGCCGATCAAGGTCTGCTCCGCCGAAGCGAGGGCCGAGGCGTAGTCGCCGATGCGGTTGAGGATCGCCGTGCGCCAGCTCCGCGCCGAGGCGTTGCGCGGATTGAGGACGAGCGCCTGGTCGAGCTCGTCGATCGAGGAGCGCGCGTCCGCGCCCGCCGTCCCCACGGCTCGCGAGGTGAGGTCCCTCGACAGCAGGGCGCCGACTGCGGGCGTCGCGGACGGAGGCTCCGCCGCCGGCTCCGCGCTCGCGGTTGCGCCCAAAGTCGGAAGGCCCGCGCGCCGTCCGTCGTCGGCGAGGCCCTCGCCGCCCGCGGCGGCTTTCGACAGGGCGGTCCGTCCCGCGCCCATGCCGGACAGGCTCAGGATCGCCTTCGCCTGCTGGTTGCCCGGGTCGAGAAGCAGCGCGCTCTGCGCGTCCTTCACGGCGGCGTCGGCGTCGCCGCGCTCGTACTCCGCGCCCGCGCGCAGCACGAGGGCGTCCGCGTTGCCCGGATTGATCGCCAGGGCCTTGCCGGCCTCCGCGATCGCCCCGGCGGCGTCTGCGTTCTCGAGGGCGACGTCGCCGGCGTCGACGTGCGTGTAGGAGGCGTCGACGTGATCGGCGAAGAAGACGGCCGAGCTTCCGGCGTAGGCCCTGCCGTCGCGGCGCGGCGCTCGCCGCACCTCGCGGACCGCGGCCTGGAAGACGCGATAGAAGACCGGGGAGCTCGCGCTCGCCTTGAGGCGAAACTCTTCCTTGAGCCGGATGGCCCGCGCCCTCTCAACCTGCAGCTGCGCCGGAGTGACGCTCGCGTTCTTCGCGTCGCGCGTCTTGCGCGCCCAGGCCGCCTGGTAGCGCAGGAAGGACGAGAATACGTCGTGCGTCACGGGCACCCGAACCCCTTCGGAGGGGGGCAGGGCCGTCGCCATGACGGCGATGAAGCGCTCGGCCGCGTCCGGCTCGAGGTCGCGCTTTTCGAGGTAGCCGCGCAGGGTCTTCAGCCCTGCGTGATACTGCGCCGCCGTCAGCTCCTGCTCCCCGGAGCGCGGCTCGCCGGCCGCCGAGGCGAAGGCCGGAAGCAAAGCGAGGCAGACGGCGATCGCGATCTTAAACAAGTTCGGTGAGCAGCTCGGGCCGGGGCTGGGCGATGACGACCTTCTGCACGAGGAGGCCCTTGGCTCCGGCGCTCTGCGCGGCGGCCGCGGCGGCGGCCTCGCAGTCGGCGATCGAGCCGGTGAAGCTCACGAAGGCCTTGCCGCCCAGGGCCATGGCCAGGCGGATCTCGATGAGCTGGATGTTGGCCGATTTCACCGCGGCGTCGGCGGCCTCGATGAGCGAGGCGATGGAGAAGGTC
>JAQTNG010000179.1 GCA_028714015.1 Elusimicrobiota bacterium
TGGGCGCCGAGCTCGTGGCACTTGGCGCACCCCATCAGGTCGGCGTGCATCGAGTGGGGCATGATCTTGCCGTTGTGCTTGACGGTCTCGGCCGGCACCTTGACGCCCGCCTTCTGGTGGCAGAGCACCGCGCAATACGAGCCCGAGATCAACGGCTGCTCGGACAGGTCGGCGACCTTCGCGCCCGCCGCCGCGGCGGCCGCGTCGAGGTCCGCGTCGACGCGCCTCAGCGCGACCGACGCGAGGTAGACGTTGTGCTCGGCCCGCTTCTTGCCGATGAAGCCGAGGATCTTCTCGGCGTTCGCAAGGGACGCCTTCGGCTTGGCGCGGCCGGCTTCGGGCAGGGCGTCGACGGCCTTGGCCGTTTCCGCGGCCTTGGCCGCGAGCGCCGCCTCGGTCTTGAGCACCTCCGCGCGCACCGAGCCCCACATGCCCTCGAACTTGGGGCCGTGGCAGCGCACGCAGGCCTGATCTCCGGCGATGAAGTTCACCTCGGAGCGTCCGTCGGCGCTCCGGGCGCCGCTCTGTTTCTGATAGTGGCAGCCGGAGCAGTCGACCCGCGCCAGGAACATCGGGCTCGGAATCTCGGGCAGGCCGAGCGCCTTGACCCGGCCGGAGTAGAAGTCGATTTCCCCCTCGTGCTTGTCCTTGTGGCAAAGGCCGCATTCGAAGGTCGGGGTCGGCTGATGCGTCGAGATGGCCTGAGGCCCCTTGACGGCCGCGGCCTGCACGACCGCGCCGGGCACGGCCTCGCCCTTGATCGGCGGCAGGCGTCCGCCGGTGTCGGCGAAGCCGTGGCGGATCTCCTCGTGGCAATGGATGCAGGCGATGTTCTTGCCGGTGACGTGCTTGTCGTGAAGGAGCGTGATGTCGTCATACATCTTCAGGGTCTCCGGCGTGTTGTGGCAGGTCACGCAGCGGTCCCTGTTCGCGCCGCCCTCGCCCCGAACCACATCGCGGTGGCAGCTCTGGCAGGCGACGCCGCGATTGACGAACTCGGCGTGGCGGTAAGTGGCGCCGCCCACGTTGAACTCCTTCTTGGGCACGGAATGGCAGCCCGTGCAGCCCCCGATGGGCTTCAGGTCTCGGCCCTCGCCCCGGCCCTTGAAATGGCAGAGATAGCAGGCGGTGTAAGTGACCTCGATGTGGCTGCCGACCATGACCTGGGAGTGGCAGGACACGCAGCGCAGCTGGCGGCCGCGGCGCTTTTCGGTCAGATGGGGGCGATGGTCGAACAGAATGCCGGTCTTGGCGACGACGCGGCCCTCGAGCAGGCGCGACGCGTGGCAGCCCGAGCGCAGGCAGGACTCGTCGGCGACCTCGGCGAAGGGCTTCGAGGAGTAGGTGCGCGTCACGTACTTGACGACCTGGGACATCGCCTGGAACTTCTTCCAGAGGAGCGTCTTCTTGTCGGACGGGGGATAATGGCATTCGACGCAGGCGACCTTGTTGTGCTTGGAGGCCTTCCATGCCCTGTAGTACGGGCCCATGATGTGGCAGGAGTTGCAGAAAGTCGGGGTTTCGGAGTATTTGACCGAGCCGACGGTGGCCGCGAGCAAGATCACGACGAGACCGACCGCGATCATGGGTACGGTGACGGTCCAGCGCCCGATGTTGAACGATTTCATATTCTCATTGCCCCTTGCCGTCGTGGTGTTCTTCGTCGCTTTCCGCGTCGTCGTAAAGATAAGTCTCGCCCGTCAGCCAGGCCCAGTTCAGCGGGTACACGTCCGGATCGAGCAGGACCCAATAGCCGTGCCAGATCAGGATCGCCAGGCAGGCGAGGACCGCTTCGAGGTAGTGGACCACGCGCGAGACCTCGATGACCCACAGCGGCAGGTAGGCCATGGCCATGTTGTGCAGGAGAAGCAGCCCCCCCGTCGCGGTCATGACGAACGAGCCCCAGACCAGCGCGAAGTACTCGAATTTCTCGATGTAGGAGAACTGGGCGAGGACGGGCTTTTGCTTGGACGCTCCGATGTTGTAGACGAAAACCTTGATCGGGTCGAACAGGTCGCGCTTGGCGGGCAGCATGGCCGCCAGGCGCCGGCGTCCGGGCGCCGTGGCGAGGTAGGCCAGGTGCCGGCCGCCGATCACCAGGAACAGCGCGGCCGCCGAGCGGTGCGCGTAGCGTCGCGCCGTCTCTCCTCCGACCAGCGTGAACGGCCAGGCCCACCAGGCGTCGGGGAAGTGAAGCGCGAGGCCGCTGTAGGCCAGCAGGATGAACGAGATCGCGTTGAGGGCGTGCTGCCAGCGCTCGGAGACGGACAACGGGACCTCTTCGTCGCGGTGGCGACGGGCGCGCGGCAGGCGCATCTTTTTCCAGAGGTCGAGAAGGTTGTGCAGGATCATCCCGATCACGGTCAGCGGGATGGTGATGCGGTAGAACAGCGTGGCCCAGCCGGCCAAGGCGCTGCCGCCTCCCGCATCGGAGAGGGCCTGGTGGATCTTCACGCCGCCGGCCCAGCGCCCGCCGGCGCCGGGATGGCACTGGCCGCAGGTCTGCGAAAGGTTGCTCGGGTTGGTGCGCGAGGTCGTGACGGTCGAAGGCTGGACGTCGTGCCAGCCGTGGCAGGAGGCGCAGTCGGCGACCTTGACGTCTCCGGACTTCCCCGCCATGCCGTGGAACGAGGAGAGGAAGCTGTCCACCCGGTCGGCCGGCACTCCGCGGCCGATGACGCGGGCCGACTGGTGGCATTGGACGCAGGCCTCGGAGCGCGCGCCGCGGGCCACGCGGCTGCCCGCCGTCCCGGGGCCGCGGATGTCGTGCTCGCCGTGGCACTCGACGCAGGTGGGTGCCGCGCGTACGCCGCGCGCCGCGGCCTGGCCATGTATGCTCGCGGCGAATTTTTTGGCTTCGACGGCGTGGCACTGGCCGCAGGTCCTGACGATTCTGCCGGGCGCGATGCTCGAGGCCGGGTCGTTCGGGGGCCGGATGCCGTGCGAGCCGTGGCAGCTGGCGCAGTTCGCGGCGTGCTCTCCATTTTGCGCGGCCTTGGCGTGGGTCGAGTTCATGTACGCCTTGTACATGTCGTTGGTGCTCAGGCCGTGGCGCCGGGCCAGCTCCGGGTCGCTGTGGCACTTGGCGCAGGTCTCGGGCAGGCGCAGCGGCGAGACGCTCGACAGAGGGTCGCTGACCTTGCGTATGACGTGGCCGTCCCCATGGCAGGACAGGCAGATCGCCGCATCCGGGTCGCCGTGGCCGTTCGCGCGGCCGTGAACGCTTCCCTTGTATTCGGCCACCTCCTTCTTGTGGCATTGCGCGCACAGCGAGAGGCCGAGCTTGGAAGGGCTGACGGTGGCGTGGTTTCCGTGGCAGGCGACGCAGGCGTTCGTGACGCCGTTCTTGCGCGCGCCGAAAACGGCGGCGTGCACGCCGTCGGCCAGCGCCTTTTTCGGGCCGGCATGGCACGACGCGCAGTCGACCTTGCGGACCTTTTCGGGGTGCGGGTATTCCTTGATGTCGGAGTGGCAGCCGACGCAGGCCGCGCGCGCGTGACGGGACGCGGCGAACGCAGCGGCGTCGACGACCGGAGCTCCGGAGTCCTTAGTGCCGTGGCAGGCGAGGCAGCTCTCGGCGTCCGCGGGCGCGTCGGCCGCGCGGGCGCGGCCGGAAAGAAGAAGGACCATCGCGAGAATGGCATTAAACGAAACAACAAATCTTATATGTCGCCGCAACATGGCAGACATCGCCTAAGCAACGATCATGCCACCATGGATGAAAAAAGCGGGCGCCGGAAACTCCGGCGCCCGCGGGACGGCGATTCGAACTAAGGCCGGCTTATTTCTTCGCGGCTTCCTTCTTGTGGCACTTCATGCAGCTCTTCTTGGCCTCGAAGACCACCTTTTCGCCCACCTTCATCTTGCCGTCGTGGCAGTGGCCGCAGGTTTTGCCGGCGTACATGTCGGCCATCTTCATGCCCTCGGTCTTTTCCTTGGCGAAGAGCGGCTCCTTGCCGGCGTGGCAGGTGTCGCAGTTTCCGACCATCTCGGCGTGCTTCTTGTGCGGGAACTTCACATTGCCCATTTTGGCCTTGTCGAAGTTGATGAACTCCGGGGCTTCCTTCGCCTCGCCCTCGGCCTTGGCTTCGGCTTTCGCCTCGACCTTCGCCGGCTCCTTCTTCTCTTTGTCGCCGTCGGCCTTCGCCGATCCCGCAAAGATGAACGCCGCGGCCAACGCGCCGACGACAACGAACAACGACCAGGATTTCCGCATGTCTTATCCCCCTATTATCTTGACCGTCAAAAGCCCGTCTGGTGATCGGTTTTCCGACCCCCTTGTGGCCACCTGCAACAAATATTCCTAAATTTTCCTTCCATTTTGCCAGATTAAGCACGAACGTTGCGTTTGCGCCGGCCATGACACTCGCCTTCGCCGCGCTGTTCTGTCTGATTCTCGCCGGCCATTTCCTGCGCATGGGCGCGCTGGCGGGCGTGCTTGTCTGCCTGGCGCTTCCGGTCGTCGCGGCGCTGACCCGAGCCCGCTGGGCTCTGCGCGCCCTTCAGGCGCTGCTTGTTATAGGGAGCGCGAGCTGGATCGCGACGGCGCTTCGCATCGGCGCGCAGCGCCGCGCCGCCGGGGAGCCCTGGCTCAGGATGGCCCTCATCCTCGGCACGGTGGCCGCGCTGTCGGCTTTGGCGGCCGGGCTGCTGTCGCGGCGATCGGTTCTCGAGCGCTTCCCCGCGCCTCCCGAGGGCCCGGCGGCCGGCGGATGAGGCTCGCTTTGTGGCAGGTTTGTTGCTGAGACGAGAAGGCATGCGCCGACAAGACACCCTCCGCCGCCTCGCCGCCCTCCTCAGCTCGATGGAGCTGACCGTGATCTGCCTGATCGTGCTGATGATCCTCGTCGTGGCCTGCACCCTCGCTCAGGTCCATCTCGGAGTGCACCTGGCCGTCGAGCAGTACATCCGCTCGTTCATCGTCTGGTGGCGCCCTGAAGCGCTCCCGTTCCCGTTGCCCGTTTTTCCGGGCGGCGGGCTGGCGGGCGGAGTGCTTCTCGTCAACCTCGGCATGGCCCAATTCGCGCGCCTCGAGCGCTCCTGGCGCAAAGCGGGGCTGTGGATCATGCACTTCGGCCTGGCCCTTCTTTTCATCGGCGAATTCGCCACCGCGCTGCTGCAGGTCGAAAGCCATCTGACCATCGAGGAGGGTCAGACCGTCAATTTCAGCGAGGATACTCGCCGGATGGAGCTGGCCGTCAGCGATGTGACCGACAAGGACGCCGACGACGTCCGCTCGATCCCGGCGTCGCTCGTCAAGGCCCGCGGCGAGGTCTCCGACCCGTCGCTGCCCTTCGCCTTGCGCGTGCACGCTTTTTACGACAACGCGGAGCTGCGCATGCGCGGCTCCGAGGACCCGCCGGCGGAGGCCACGGCCGGCGTCGGCGCCGGCATCCTCGTTCGTCCGGCGGCGCGGGCTTCCGGCGAGGAGCAGGACATGCCCGCCGCGCTCATTGAACCGGTGCGGGACGGCCGGAGCTTCGGAACCTTCCTGCTTTCCCCCGCTCTCGGCGCTCCTCAGGAGTTCACGCAGGACGGCCGGCGCTGGAGCCTGTCCCTGCGCCCGCGGCGCTACTACATGCCCTTCTCCTTGACCCTTAAGGATTTCCGTCACGACGTCTATCCCGGCACCGATATCCCGAAAAACTTCTCGAGCCTGGTGCGCCTGCTCGACCCGCGCGGCGGGGATGACCGCGACGTCCTCATCTACATGAACGCGCCTCTTCGCCACGGAGGGCTGACCTTCTATCAGGCGAGCTTCGGCAAGAACAACACGCTCTCCGTGCTGCAGGTCGTGCGCAACCCCTCTTGGACCCTGCCCTACATCTCGTGCCTGCTCGTCGCCTTGGGGCTTCTCTGGCACTTCGGGCTGATGCTGCGCAGGACCCTCGGAGGACTGTCATGAGCTCCCGCAGACTTTTCGCCGCCGTCTTTTTCTCGGCCCTCGCTCTCGCCGCCTGGCCCGCCCTGGCGCCCGCCCCCAAATCCGGCTTCGACCTGGAGGGGTTCGGCCGCCTGCCGGTCCTCGAAGGCGGCCGCGTCAAGCCGATCGACACGTTCGCGCGCAACACCCTGCTCGTGATCCGCAGCAAGCAGACCGTGCGCGTCGACGGGCGCACGCTGTCGGCGACGCGCTGGCTGCTCGACTCGGCCTTCAAGCCGGAGTCCTCCGACACCTACGCGGCCTTCGTCGTCGACGACCCGGAGGTCCTGGGCTTGCTCGGACTCGAGCAGGGCAAGGGCCGCTATTTCGCCTACTGGCAGCTCGAGCCGAAGCGCGACGAGATCAACCGCCAGGCCCAGGCCGCGGACTCCCTCCCCGCGGGCGGCCGCTCCCGCTTTCAGGAGGCCGTCCTCGCTCTCGACCACCGGATGAATCTCTACGAACGCGTCAAGAACACCTTCATGGCCTCCGGCCAGGGCGACCCGGTCATGGACCTCGCGTTTTTCCAGGCGATGATGACCCAAGCCATGGACTCGTTGAAGTCGGGCAAGCCCTCGAAAAAATCCGCCGCGACGATGGGCGCGCTCGACGCCCGCATGCAGGGCTACCAGTTCCTGGCCGAGGCCGCGGCCTTCAAGTCCCTGCCTCCTCGCCCGGGCGAGCCGGAAGAGTCCTGGGCGAGCTTCGGCGAGGCCATGACCCGTCCCGGCGCCGCGCTCGACCTTCATCCCGGAGCGTCCGTCTTCGCGCGCTTGGCCTCCGCCTATCGCGCCGGCGACGCCGCCGCCTTCAACGCGGCCGTGGGCGAGCAGACCGTCTGGACGCGGGCCAACGCGCCCACGGCCGCGAGCCAGGCCCGCGTCGAAGCGCTGTACAACCGCGCCCAGCCGTTCATCTCGGGCATGACGCTGTACGTCATCGCCCTGCTTCTCGTCTTCGTCTCATGGGCGACGCGCCGTGAGGACATCGCCTCCGCGGCGCGCGCCGCCGCCTGGGCCGCGTTCCTCGTCCACACCGCCGGGCTTCTCGCGCGCACCGTTCTTCAAGGACGCCCCCCTGTGACCAATCTCTACTCGTCGGCCGTCTTCGTCGGCTGGGGAGCGGCGCTGGTCGGCCTGTTCGCCGAGCGGATTCACCGCCGGGGCTTCGCCGTCGCGGGCGCGTCGGTCGCGGGCTTCGCGACGCTGCTCATCGCGCACCACCTCGGCTCCTCGGGCGACACGATGGAGATGATGCGCGCGGTCCTGGACTCGAATTTCTGGCTGGCCACGCACGTGATCACCGTGACCATCGGCTACAGCGGAACCTATCTCGCGGGCCTGCTCGCCATCGCCTGGATCGTGCGGCGCCACGCCGTGAGCAAGCCCGACGCCGCCGACGACAAGGCCCTCGTCTCGCTGACCTACGGCGTGCTCGCCTTCAGCCTGTTCTTCAGCTTCATCGGCACGGTGCTCGGCGGCATCTGGGCCGACCAGTCCTGGGGCCGCTTCTGGGGCTGGGACCCGAAGGAGAACGGCGCGCTGCTGATCGTGCTGTGGAACGCGCTGATATTGCACATGCGCTTCGCGGGCTTCGTGCGCCAGCGCGGCATCATGATGATGGCCGTGTTCGGCAACGTCATCACGAGCGTGTCCTGGTTCGGCGTGAACATGCTCGGCATCGGGCTCCACTCCTACGGCTTCATGGACTCCGCGTTCTGGTGGCTGCTCGCCTTCAGCGTGAGCCAGCTCCTGCTGATCGCGCTGGCAGCCCTGCCGCCACGTTTCTGGAGCCACGCGCGCCAAGCGGACGCCTAGTTCAGCGCGAAGCGGACTGGGACTGCCAGAGCCGGGCGTAGACGCCGCCTTTGGCGAGCAGCTCGACGTGGGAGCCGATCTCGACGATCTTGCCGGCGGCCAGCACCACGATGCGGTCGGCGCCCGAG
>JAQTNG010000180.1 GCA_028714015.1 Elusimicrobiota bacterium
GATCACGATCGGGACCGTCGGCTACGGGGAGGTCCACCCGCTGAGCCCGGCCGGCCGCGTGTTCACGATGTTCATGATCTTCGGCGGGATCGGCATGTTCACTTACGGCTTCACGGCGATGACGGCGATCGTCGTCGAGGGCGAGCTGGCCAAGGCTTTCAGGAGAATGAGGATGGAAAAACGCATCGCGAACCTGTCGGGCCATTTCGTGATCTGCGGCGCCGGCCACACCGGCGGCGTCGTCTGCGCGGAGCTCAAGAAGACGGGCCGCGATTTCGTGGTCGTGGACCGGGACGCGTCGGCGATCGCCCAGCTCGAGGAGCGCCTCGGCTTCGAGCTCCTGCACGTCGTCGGCGACGGCTCCGAGGACTCGGTCCTCATGCGGGCGGGCGTCATGAACGCCGCCGGCGTGTTCGCCGTCCTCGCGACGGACCAGGACAACGCCTTCGTCGTGCTGTCCGCCAAGGGCCTCAACCCGAAGGCCAAGGTGCTCGCCTGCCAGAAGTCCCTCGGCGTGCGCGAGAAGCTCCTGCGCAGCGGCGCCGACGGCGTCGTGGACCCGGAGTTTATTGGGGGACTCAGACTTGCTTCGGAAATGATCCGGCCCGTGACGGTGGGCTTCCTCGACTCGATGCTGCGCAACAAGGACTCGCACTTCCGCTTCGACGAGATCTCCGTGCCCGAGAATTCCCCGATGGTCGGCCGTCCTTTCGGCGAGATCAAGGGCGGAGAAGGCGGCGCGCCCCTCATCGTCGCCGTCGTCGCGGCGGGCACGGAGCTCTACGAGCTCAATCCGCCCGTCGCGCGCCCCGTGCGCGCCGGCGATCGCCTCGTCATCCTCGGCGAGACCGAGGCCCTCGGTGGCCTGCGCAAGCGCGTCATCTCCTAGAACCGGGGTCTGACCTCCCGTTGTTGCATTACTCGGCCGAGATACGCAACAACGGGAGGTCAGACCCCGTCCTAATCATTAAAAGCCTGGCACTCAAACGCGAATTATGCTAGGATAGCGTTACTATGGGACGACCGAAAAGAATCCAGTACGCCGGTGCCTGCTATCTCGTGATCCTTCAGGGCAACAATCGCCAGGACCTGTTCCTGTCGAACCAGGACCGCCGCCAGTTCCTCACCTTGCTCAAGCAGTACAAGGAGCGCCACGGCCTCGAGGTGTTCGCCTACAGCCTCCTCGGCAACTCGGTCAATCTCCTCATCGAAACCTCCCAACCCAACCTCTCCGCCGTGATGCAGGGCTTCAACACCCAGTACACGAAGTACTTCAACGGGGTGCACAACGCCGTCGGCCACGTGTTCCAGGGCCGCTACAAGGCCTATATCGTCGACAAGGACACCCACCTGGCCGAGATGACGCGCTACGTCCACCTCGCCTGCGTGCGCGACGCCCTCAAGGACAAGCCCTGGCGCTACCAGTGGTCCTCCTGCGCCGCCTACGTCGAGGCCGAGCACAAGGAGCCGCTCGTGGACTCCGACCTCGTGCTGCGCAAGTTCGGCAACGGCCGTTTGAAGCAGTCCGTCCGTTATCTTCAATACATCAAGGACCGCATGAAGACCGCCGGCGACCAGGTCCTGCCCGTCATGGGCGGGGTGGCCATCGGGGGCGAGGCGTTCCTGACCAAGATTTCGGCCCACAGCGATGTGCCGTCGACGCCTCGGATCGTGCCCGTCGAGGCCGCCCGCAAGATCATCGCCGAGGTGGCCGGCCGCCACGGCCTCACCGAGGAGAAGATACTCGGCCGGGTGCAGTGGCGCGAGGTCTCCGCGGTCCGCCGCGAGGCCATCCACCGGGTCTGGAAGGAAACCCGCATGGGCGTTTCCGAACTAGCCCGTCTATTCCAAAGAACCCCCAGCGCGATCAGCCAGCTGATCCGGTCTCTTGAGACCGGATCGCCGTCGATGAACTGAAAAAGCGCTGATTTTACTTTAATTACTTAAAGCCTGGCACTCAGGGGTCCTTAGTCCCAAGGACCCCTGGGCCATTTAATAAGGCCATTTTAGGCCTCCAAGGGGCTGACAAGACCGGGAAGTGGGTATAAGCTATAGGAAGTGACCCCTCGCTCCCTGCGCTTGTTGGGACGCAAAATCACGGCTGCCGCGCTCGCGGCGGCCCTCGCGCTGTCCGGGTCCGGCCCGATTTACGCCCAGGAAATACGCGCGGTCTCGGGCCGCTCCGCCGCGCCGGGCTTCGCGGGTGAAGTCGGTTCGCTGGCCCTTCCCAACGTCCTCGCGCCTCTCTCGCCTTCGTCGCTCAACGCTTCCCTGACGCCGAGCCTGTCGGCGCTTTCGGCGCCCTCGCTCACGCCGTCGGCCGCGGCCCTCGGCGGCCACTCGCGCGCGCTTCCCGTCCTCGCCAGCCCGTCCTTGATTCCGTCCGCCGCACCCGTCGTCCCGGCCGCGCCCGCCGGCCCGTTCGCCGCGCTCAAGGCCTTCGTCTCCGGCCCCGCCGCCGCGGCCCCGGATCGCGCTCCCGCCCTCGGGGCCGCGAAGGTCCCCGTCAAGCCCGCCGACGCCTCGGCCCTTCCCGCCGAGGCCGCGGGCGGCGACGCGAAGGATTTCGCCGACGCCGCGTTCCGCCGCCTTCATGGCGAAGCCGCCGCCCCGGTCTCGGGCGCCGCACCGGCGGTCGTCGCGGCGCCGGCGGCGAAGGGCTGGAAGCACCGCCTTGGGATAGCCGCCGCCTCCCTCGCCGTGGGCGGGGCGCTGGCGCTCCCTCAAACGGGCACGCACGCCGCGGGCGCCGTTCCCGCCGTCACGGCGACTTCGGCCTCGCACCTCTCGGCCGCCGGCCAGTTCCTGGGTCAGGCGGGGTACTGGATCGGCAACGCGCTGGCGTTCGTGTTTCCGATCCCCGAGGTATTCAAGGCGATCTCGTCAGGGAAGGTCGGCGTGCCGACCTGGCGCGCGGGCATACTCGTCTCCGCGAGCCTGGCGCTCGGCCTCGTCAACGCGACCGTGGCCGGCATGCCGCTCTGGGGCATACAGAACATATTCGCCGCCGCGGTCATGCTGCTCGCCTGGCCCGCGGCCCGCTGGGGCAAGAAGGCCGCCGGCGGCGACGCCGCCGGCCTCGGCAGGAAGAAGTCGGCCGCGGCGACCGCGGCGACCGTGGCCGTCGCCTTGGCCGCGTCGGCGGCGGTGTACTATGCGGCCGCCGCGGTGGTGCCGGCGGCGCTCGCGGCCGCGTTCGGCGCGGCGGCGGTCTCCAGCGTGACCTTGGGGATCATGGCGCTGACGGGCGGGGCCTTCTTCCTGCTCTTCCTTCCCGACGTCATCTCGATCGCGCGCGGCCGCGCCCCGCAGGGCTTCACGCCGGGCTTCTCCCTGATGTTCCTGCTCGCGTCGCTCGGCTTCTTGGTCTGGACCGGCCATCTCGCGTGGCTCGCCGCGCCGGGCTCGCCGCAGCGCGCCCAGTTCGGACTGTACGCCGCGCTCAACGCGGCCTACATGGCGGTCTCGGGCGCCAGCTGGTGGATCGGGCGGCGGGCGGCGAAGCCCGTCGTGGTCGCGCCCGCCGCCGAGGACGCGCCTCCCGCCGCCGAGCTCCAGGAAGCCGCGCCCTCGCGCGCTCCGCCGTCCCGCTTCGCCGGTCTCGTTTCGGCCGAGTCGCGCGCGCATTCCTCCGCCCGGGCCCGCGCGGGCAACGTCCGGCTCCTGCGCGTCGCCGTGGACCTCAAGAGCGCCGGCCCTCGATGGGTCTTCGCCTTCCACGCTCCCGCCAAGAAACAGATCCTGACCTACGGCCCCGGCGGCGTCGAGTCGCGCAAGTTCGGCGGCGCGGAGCGCCCCGCGATGCTCCACCCCGAGGACCTGCCCGCCGTGAACCTCGAGGCCCGCCTGGCCGCTCTCGCCGAAAATGAGCCCGCTTTCACGCCGGTGCGCGCCGAGATCGCGGCCCTCGGCAAGGGCGGCCTGACAGTCCTCGCCTTCGACGCCAAAAACGTCTCTCGCGAAGCTCCGCTCCCGGTCGTCGCGGCCGTCCCGGCCGTTGAAGCTCCGGCGCCCGCCGTCGAACCCGCGCCCGTTGTCGAGCCGGTTCCGGCCGAGTTATCCGCACACTCGTCCCGGAACGAGTCTGCGGATAAACTTCCCGCTGAAGGACCGTCCGTCGCCGGTGAGCCGGCCGCCGACGCCGAGCCGGCCCTGCCGCGCAGCTGGAAGCGCTTCCCGGCCGATGCGCGCGAGGCGACGAGCGCGGCGATGCTCGAGGCGAAGGTTTCGGCGCAGGCCCGCGCGCGCGCGCTGGCCCCGGACGCGCGGCTGGTGAGCGTGGCGATCAACCTCTCGGACCCGCGCTCGCATTGGATCTTCGTCTTCCGCTCCGACAAGAAACGCGAGGAGCTGACGGTCTGGACCAAGCGCGTCGCCGTGCGCAAGCTCGGCCCGCGCGCGACGAAGGCTCCGACTCTTTGGGACACCCGGCTCGGGGAGATGGGCCAGCTCGACCGCGCTTACGCCGCCCTCAAGAAGGCGAACCCGCGCTTCCGCCCCGTCCGCGTCGAGGTGGACCCGGCGTGGACCGGCCCGTCCGCCTACCGCTTCCTCGACGCCCTCGGCCGCGCGGCCTTCGTGGGCGCCGACGGCAAGCCGGTGTTCGACGCCCCGGCTCTGCCGGTCTCCGCGGACGCGAAGCCGCCGAAGAGCTTCGAGAACCTCCCCGAGGACGCGCGCGGCGCCGACGGCAAGACCTTGCTCGCTCTCAAGGTCGAGGCCCAGGCCCGCGCCCGCGCCCTGGCCCCCGACGCGCGGCTCGTGCGCGCGGCGATCAACCTCGACGACCCGCGCGCGCACTGGATCTTCCTCTTCCGCTCCGACTCGCGCCGCGAGGAGCTGACCGTGTGGACGAAGCGCATCCAGGTCAAGCGCCTGCGCCCCGGCACGCGCCGCATTCCGACGCTCAGCGACGCGCGGCTGGAGAAGGCCTCGTCGGTCGCCGCCGCTTACGCCGCCCTCAAGGCCGCCAAGCCGGGCCTCAAGCCCCTGCGCCTGGAGCTGATCCCTTCGTGGAAGGGGGACGCGTCCTGGTCGTTCCTGGACGCGCGCGGCCGCGGCACCGCGGTCGCCTCGGTCGCCAGGCCCGTCGCGCCGGCGCCGGAGCCCTCGATGCCGGACGAAAGAGGCCCGCCGACGACGAATCCGGCGCCTCCCGAAACGACGCAGCCGGATTCGCCTTCGGCGAATCCCCCGGCCGGCGAAACGGCGCCGCCGGCCGCCCCCGCCCCCGCCCCGGCTCCGGAGATTCCGAAGGAGCCCTCCTTCCCCGGCCCCAAGGTCCCGGTCAAGTACATCTACGAGGACTTCCTCGGTTTCCGCACCGTCAAGGGCGTCCGCCACGATCCGACGCTCAAGCCCCTGCTGAAGATCGAGAGCATCGATCAGGTCATCGACCAGATCTCGCGCCAGTTCGGCCTCAAGCGCGAGCGCGTCATCGAGCTGGGCGTGAAGTACCGCCTCAACGAGTTCAGCCCGCTCGAGTCGTGGATCGGCGTCTACGACCGCCTCCAGGCCGCCAACCGCGACCAGTTCAAGCGCCTCGATTCGAAGAAGTACGACGGCTGGAAGAGCTTCCGCGAACTCGCGAACAAGACCTACCCTCCCGGGTGGAAAGGGGCCCTGCTGCGCGTCTCCGAGGTGCACAAGCACTTCCTCGGCGCGGCGGTGCGCTTCCCGTACCACCTGTTCGACATGTTCATCTTCGGCTACTTCCGCCAGGCGATCTCCTTCGAGTTCCGGCACTCGGGCGAGGACTTCATGGCGCTTTCGGAGAAGGACGATTTCGCCGAGCAGTGGCTCGAGTCGGCGATGCGCAAGGACGCGTTCAAGGGCGCCGGCGCCTTCGCCGGCATCCGCGCGAAGACCTGGTACCGCGCGGTCAACCGCTGGTTCATCGTCCCGCTCGCCGCTCCCTTGACGACCTTCATCGCCCGCCGCGTCACGCTCGCGATCATGAGCGCCGTCGCGATGGGCGTGCTCGGCGCCTTCGCGCCCGTCCTGCCGCTGTCGTTCGCGCTGACGTCGATCCCGCTGCTCGGTCCCGCTATAGTGGCCGTGCTCAACGGCCTGCCGGTCGCCGTCGCCGCGGTGCCCTTCGTCGGCGCCGTCCTGGCGCCGGTCGTCGCGGCCGCGGTCACGGCGCTGGCCAAGGACCTGATCCTGGGCCCCCTGCTGAACACTTTGATCCTCTCGACCTTGCTGACCTTCCCGCCCGCGGCCCGCGAGGCCATCGCGAAGCTGCGCGACGACGCCCCGCTGGCGAACCTGCCGGTCGGCGGCCTGATCGTCGCCGTCCTGCGCGCGGCCGTGTCGTGGGAGTTCTGGAAATCCAACCTGAAGTCGTTCCTGGGCCTGGCCACGGTCGGCGCCGAGATCGAAGGCATCATGACCTACGAGGGCTCGATCGACGGCTTCATCGACCCCGGCTTCAAGGCCGTCACGGGCCGCGAACTCCACCTGTTCCACAGCATCGGCGCGGCCGTCGAGCGGCCGGCGGGCGACAGCCCGATCCCGTTCGGCGGGGCGATCACCTGGGGCAACACGCTCCTCTACAAGCTCCAGGCCTTCGCCGGCTTCAACATCTCGGACTCGGTGATGCGCGCGACCTTGATGGTCAAGGGCATGACCTTCGGCGAGAGCGCCAAGGACCTGCCGATCGCCATGATGTCCGCGCAGGGGCTGATCGCCGCCTCGGGCGAGCGGACCAAGGGGCAGGGCCTGCCGTTCGACGCGGACCTGTGGAAGCTGCCGATGGACCAGGTCATGGCGCGCATCAAGACGCTGGCCGGCCAGGCGGGCCACCTCGACGCCGAGATCATCGCGGTCAAGGAGCATCGCACGAAGCTTCTGGCCGAGCTCGGCGACAAGAACGCGAAGCTCGAGCGGCTCCAGAAGCTGAGCCGCCCGGTGACCGACGCGGAGAAAGCGGAGGAAAAGCGGCTGCTCGCCGAGCTCTCGGTCAAGTCCGACGAGGTCGGCGCGCGCGAGAAGCTGGCCGAGCGCCGCGACCTGCTGTCGCCGCCGAGCGACGCGGCCGCGCTGGCCCGCCTCGAGGCCCTGCGCGAGGAGTTCACCGGCGTGACCCCGCCCCCGCCGCCCGACACCCGCAACGGCTATTGGGAAGACTTGGCGGCTCAGGACGCCTCGATGAAGGCCCTGTCCCAGCGCCTGGCGGACTACGCCGAGGGCAAGGTCGCCCCGGCGCCCGGCGGCGTCGCCTCCACCTTGCCCGAGGGCACGCGCGAGGAGATCGCCAAGCTCGTCTCCGACATCGAGGCCCTGCGCGCTTCGGCCAAGGGCGAGGTCGCCCAGCGAGACGCGACGTCCCAGCTGCTCGCCTCGTCGAACCGGGTACGCAACGCCGCCCTGCGCGAGCGCCGCGACGGCAAGGACATGCTCAGCTTCCACACCGACATGGCCAAGCTCGCCAGCGTGATGGACCTCGCGCTCTCGCTCAACGAGATCAACGCCGCCCAGACCGCGATCAAGCAGATGATGGACCTGCTCGACGCGAAGCGCGCGAAGATCGCCGCGTCCCGGGCCGGTAATCAGCAGAACCAGGCCGGCGCCGACCAGAACGTCGGTCTCAACCAGCAGTGGCGGGACGAGGTCAACAAGACCATCGCCTCGGACGACGCGACGCTCAAGGACATCGCCGATTCCGAGGCGAAGGCGGGCATGGTCGCCCAGCGGCTCACCTCCTTCAAGACCGACATGCGCGCCTTCCTCGACGCGGTCAACGCCCAGGATCGCGGGGCGAGCGCGGACGCGGCCACGGAGTATCAGCGCCGCCTCGACCTCCTGCCCCAGATCAAGGGCTGGCGGCGCCGAACATTTTCAGACTCAGGCTGGCGGCCCGCAGGGCATCTACCCAGTTTATGCGCT
>JAQTNG010000181.1 GCA_028714015.1 Elusimicrobiota bacterium
TGCCGCGCTCGATGAGGCTCAGGTGGCCGCGTTTCTCCCAGCCCAGACGCCGCTCGACCTCTCGCTGTGAAAGGCCCGTGGCTTGGCGCAATGCCAGCCAAGGCGTCTGCGTGCCGCTCATCTGCTCTACCATGCCCAAACCGTAGCGCGTAGCGCCGCTAGTGTCAATAGGGCAGGGTGCGCACCGTGCGCAGTACCTTCGGGCTAGGTCGCCACCACGCTCGGGTTCTCGGCCGACTTCTCGTCCCAGGTACCGGGTGTCAGCGTCATCACCGGCCCCGAGATCGTGCCGAAGGTAGTGAGGGTCGGCATTGGTACGCTAAACGACACCTCATGGAAGCTGGAGTCCGTCGGGTGGAACAGCGAACCCATCCCGAAGTACGTCGAGCCGGTTGCCACGAGCGAACGTAGCTGATTGCTCTTGTAGATCACGCCCGAGACGGTGATGTCACCCGAGAAGTCCGAGAAGACACCGTGCTTGGTGTAGGACCCTGCCGAGGTCGGATCGGTACTCGTGGCGTAGCCGGTGTGGTACTCGGCCCCGTCATATCCTGCGTAGAAGATCGTGTAGTTGGACCCGGAACGGACCACAGGCCCGGTCGCCAGGCCGGAATCATCGAAGTCCCCACCTGAACCCACATCCAGCATCCGCGCGACCCGCGTCCAAGACAACCCGTCGGACGAGTAGCAGTAGCCGATGGTGGTATTGAGGCCAGTTCCATCGGGCCAGCCCGTGTACCACATCTGCCAGGTGTGAACGGCTCCAGGGTCATACAGGACCGTGGGGAAGTTCACCGAGTAGTCGTCGAAGTTGCCCGGTACTCCCACATCGAGGACGGGATTGCTGCCGTACTTCGTCCACGTCACGAGGTCAGGGGAGGTGGCCCTGCCGATGCGGTAGGTGGTCCCGTCCGACCCGGCGTAGTAGACGACCCATTGCGAGCCGTCCCAGATCAGCGACGGGTCGATGATGTAGCTCGACTCCCAGCCCGTACCAGGTGTGATGACGGGGTTGCTGGCGTAACGTGTCCATGTCAGCCCGGCGTTATTCGAGGTGACGAGCCCGATCTTGTAGAGCGCGGAGTTCGACCGCCCGTTGTACAACGCGGACATTCCGGAGACCGACACGGGGGAGCCGAAGTAGCGACTCATCTACGTGGTCAGCAGGGTCTCTTCGACGCTGAACTGGAGGAGCGCGTGTCCCGCCGTGCCTCGGAGAGTGGCGGTTCCGGCGCTGGCCTTCCAGAACAGCTCGAAGGTGTGCGAGGCTGCAGTGAGGACATCGGTCAGGAAGTCGATCATCACGCCGCCGGCGTTGTTGGCGCCGATATTGTCCTCCATGAGACCGAATGTATTGCCCGACGCCACGTCGGTCCCGTCGACTTTGAGCGTGATTCCCATCGAGTTGCCGGAACCGGGACCCGCGAATGCTCCTGACAGCCGGACGCGGCAGCGATGGGCACCCGTGGTCAGGGTCGGGTTCATGTTCGTGGCGTCGATCGCGGCGTAAGTCGCAGACGAGATCGTGTAGTCGCCAGCCGTCGTGCGGTTGTAGACGTAGGACGCGAGTGGTCCCTTCCATGAAGGAGTGGTGCCACCCGTCAAGATGGTGCCGGCGGCGCCGATCCCCAATCTCGCAGCCGTTCCCGAGTTATCCGACGAGTAGATGATGTCGCCGGTCGTGGTCATGGGGTTGGTCAGGCCGGATCCCGCGGCGTTGATCCAAGTACTCCACGTCGAGACACCATCCGACTGGGTGATGAGGTGGGTATCGGTCGCGGCATAGAGTGTGCCCGCCGCTACCGCGTTGGCTGCCGGACGAGAGCCAGCGACGCCGGCCAACAGAACGCCAGAGAGAGTCGTCGCCGTCATGTCATGCCTCCGCCATTACTGCATTGCCTGAGCCGTCAACCAACGGCAGCCAGTTTGTTCCGTCGTACACCGTCAACGGTGTCCAGATGAGCGCCGAGTTGTGCCACTTGTTGTCCACCGTGGAGTATCGCAGCCGATCCGCGTTCGCCAGGGACGAGAGGGACACGTCGGCCAACCCGGCGAGGGTCGTGGCTCCGCCGAACGTCACGAACGCCAGCGGCAGCTCGCAGCCCCAGCTCGTCCCGCCATCAACGCTCGTCCACTCCATCGGGACCTGTACCGAGGCATCGAGGGTCGTCCAATCCGGGTTCGCAACCGCGAGGCCGGTGGTCGGATCGTAAAATGTGAGTTCGGCCGGGAACGTGACGGCATAGTTGCCGCGCAGGTTTACCTCGATGTGGGAATCGACCCCGGATGGAGCTGGGTTGACCAGCGACAGTGTGCAGGCCGCCGAGAGGGTGATGTCCCACGAATCAGCGAGCGAGCAGTCGATGGCATAGGCGGCACCCGAGGCCGCGACGGTGACGAGGGCCGCCTGCTCGCCATAGTTGGACGTCAGGAACCCCGGGACTGATCCACCCGTACTCGGGCACCATTGCGTCCCGTCGAAGGTCAGGACGTCGCCGAGCACCGGTGCCGTGACACAGACCGGCACACCTTGGATGCCGGTGACGACCGGCCCTGGGAGTGTTCCGCCGAGGTCTCCCCCAGCAGGTCCGCCGGCACTGCCACCGCCGGACCCCGAAGCTCGTCCCGAAGAGAGCGGGGCGGTGATCTTCATGGGGCCACCAGGTTCCCGCTCGCCTCGAGCAGCTCCTCGCAACCACCGGCGCCTGCCGGGACCCCCCAACGAGTCGACCCAGTGATGTGAAGATGGCCGGTGATAACGTCACCCGCCGAGACGACGACGCTCGTGGCGTGCAGGTCCCAGCCGATCGGGGCGCCGCCGACCCCGACCGTGAACGAGGTCGAGGCGACATTGATGCCGTTGACCTGGATGCTCGGCGTGAGTGTCTGGGGCGATCCGATGTAGTTGTAGCTGGCGGCCCAGTGGATGTCGTCGAGCGTACCGTTGCCATTGACCAAGATCGAGTTGCTCGTGAACGCGATGAACGTTCCGGCCGGCCCGTAGGTCAGCAGGCCCATCTGTGGAAACACGGAACAGCCCGTGTGCGGTGGATCGCCGGGGCTTCGGAAAAGGAGGTCCATGTCGGTGTCGGTTCCGATCGGGAAGGTCATTCGGACCTGGCTGTATACCGTCACGACTGGCGGAATCGGCGACAGTTCGAGACTCAACCAGTAGAACTCTGGCGTCTGCTGCGCCTGGGCGATCGTCATCTGGAGGATGCGGCACCACGTCATCGCGGACTGCACTTCGGGAATGTGGGTGAAGTGGCATTGGATCCGCTGGCCGGCCTTGATCGCGGTCACCTTGTCGTTGGGGACCCTCACGGTGCAGCTGATCCGGTTGTCCTCGGTCGAGTTCTGCACGAGGTCGGCGTCGAGCCATGCGTCGAGCTTCGTCTGCGACTTGACATCCATCTGCACGGGTGCACCGTCGCGCCACGCGAAGGTGTTGGCCGTGGAGGGAAGGGTGCGGTAGCCCGTGACTCCGGTGCCGGTGCCGTATTCCGCGGTGACGATCCGCGACGGATCGAGCGTCCCAACCGCGTCGGGTTCGATGCGAAAGGTGGTCACGTCGTCCACTTCCGACAGGACGTTGGTCAGTTGCAGCGTGGAATCGAAGGTCTTGGTGGCCGAGCCGTCGGTCTTCCAGTCGTCCATCCACAGGACGTAGTGATTGGTGGCTTCGTCGTAGGTGACGAAGTAGTTCCACTTGTTCTTCTGGGCGATGTCGTTGAGGACGTCCTGCGGCCGGTAGCCGGTGTAGTCGTTGGCGTCGAGAGCAACTCCACCCGTTGCAGGGATGTAGCCGATGTCGAACAGGGTCGTAGACAGGAAGTCCACCGCGAGGAGGGCTGCGATCCGTTGGAGCGTCGTCTCGGCTGGCCGATCGAAGGAAGAGGTTGGATCGGTGGCAACCGGCGCGAACACCCGGAACGCCAGGAAGTCGTTGAGATCGACCAGGGTGATGTCGATCTTGCGCGCGACCCCGGTGATCAGTGACGACGGGGTGCCCGACGCCTCCTGGTTGCCGCGGTAATACCTGCGGTCCGCGACGTAGCCCGTCCACAGGCGTTGGTTGCCGGGCGGACAGGCCAGCTCGTCCATGTGGAACTGCTTGAGCCCCACGATCCCATCGGAAGCATGGCCAACTGTCCCGTTCGGGTCGTCGAGGACGATGTTGCCGTTGCCGACTGCTCCAAGCTCAGCTTCGATGGCGACCGTGGTGATCGAGCCCAGCCGGATGTCGCCCGAGACATCCTCGGACCAGCCCGCCCCTCCCGGTGTCGTCGGGGAGGAATAGATCGCGACGAGGCTCATGCGGCACCGACTTGGGTCGGGGTGGCCCCCCAGCGCGCGCGCTTGTCCTGGGTGGTGTTCACGTCACGGGCGGACACCGACACGTTGGCGTTGACCGTCACGCCGCCTTCATTGCCGACCAGTGGCCCGGTCCCCGGAGCGTGGGTCACCCCCGGTTTCTTGGGCGCACCCGGCACATAAGCTCCAACGTTGACGGTGAACTGCTTGGCGATGATCGCCGCGGTGGTCTTGTCGATTGCCACTTCCAGCGAATGGATCTTGGGCGCGAGCTTCCCAGCGAGCTCGGCCGGCAGAGCAGCCTGCGTGCGCTTGAGGAGTCCGAGGGTACTGGCAGCCGACCTGAGGTTGGGCGTGGTGTCGGTTCGGAGATGATTGATCGCGGCGAGGGACATCGCCTGCGCGGTCACGAGATCGTTGGTACCGAGTTGGACGCCCTTGTGGAGATCGGCGATCAGGACATCGCGTGACAGAGTGAACCCGCCCGCCTCGCGGACGGCCTGCGCCTTCTTGAAGACGCTTGAGTGGACGATCTTGCCGAACTGGCGGACGGCATCCCGGAAGGCGTCAACGCCGTGGCGCATGTTCAAGACAAAGCCCGTCTGGGCGTTGACCAAGGGAGTGATGGCAGCACCCATCGCGCCCGCCCCCGACATGCCCCGCTGGTTCAGGTTGAAGCCGGTGGCGGCGCTGAGACTCGGACCAATCCCGGCGACTGGCGTGACCCCGCCGCCATGCTTGAGCCGGTTCTGGTCGATAACGTTCTGGGCAGTGACCGCCTGCTGTTCCGGGGTGCTCGTGGCGTTGATGAGCCAGCCAAGGCCCATGATCCCGAGTGCCGCGACAGCGGTCCCGGCAGCCAGTCCCACCGCGATCGTGCCGATGCCCAACCCCCCGGCAGCGGCAGCTGCTCCCGGAAGTGCTCCCCCCAGTCCTCCAACCCCGAACCCGAGCGGCCAGTTGGTGACGTAGACCGGAGTCCCCGCCAGCCCTGCCGCCGCCGCGACCCCACCAACGCCCGGCACCTTGCCCAGCAACGAGCCCAACAGGTTCTTGCCCAAGGACAAGGGAGAGGTGCCGAACAGCCAGCCCGCCGCCTTGTTGGCCACGAACCCCCCGACGAGCAACTGCTGGAGGCCGCCCGGGATCTTGTTCCACGCGCTCGACACGACGTTGAACACGGTCATGAACGCGCCGGCGAGTTCCTTGGCGACTGCGATCGCGGCCTGCAAGCCACCCACCAGCGACCGTTCGTTGGCCGGATCACTGATCCACTTGCCGATGCTGTCGGTGAGGTCGGTGACAATCGGCAACAGGACGTTGCCCATCTTGATGCCGAGGACCTGGAGGCTGGATTGGAAGGTGGCGAACTTCCACTTGGCGGTGTCCATCGCCGAGGCCACCGAATCGCCGAAGGTGCCCGCGCCCTTGTTGACGGCATCCTGCTTCTGGATCAGCAGGTTGTAGTTGCCGATCAGGGTCATGATCGCCGACGACGACCGGCCGCCGCCGAAGGCGCCCGACAGGAACTGCGCGCCCTTGGTGTTGATGTTGCCCTGCGCGTCGAGCATGCCCGCCTTGACCATGTGGTCGTGCAGGTCGGTGATGGCAGAGGTCAGGCCACCCGGCCCGCGCATGGCGTTGGCGAGGTCGGTCTGCTCGAGCCCGATGGACTTGAACAGCTTGGCGGCCTTGGTCGTCGGGGCGCCCAGCAGGTTGATGCTCATCCGCAGACGGGTCGCGGCGTCGATGGCCGGGATGCCTTCGTCGGTCATCGTGGCGATCGCGGCGCCGACGCTCTGGAACGTCGCCCCGAAGGTCTTGGCGGTGGCCAGCACGCCCGACGCCATCGAGTCGGCCAGCTCCTGCATCCGCATGTTGCCCGAGCCGACGATGGCATTCACGGTGCCCATCGCCTGCCCGAGGTCGTGGGCGCCGATGACTCCCGACTGCCATGCCCCGACGAGGGCGTTGGTCACGCTTTCGAGGTCGGCCCCCGAAATGGCGGCGCCCTGCGCCGAGATCTTGAGCATGTCCAATGCCGCTTGGCCGCGCACGCCCGCCGACTCGATGTGATACAGCCCCGCCGCCAGTTCCTCCGGTCCCTGCGGCAGCGTCTTGGCTAGTTCGAGGACGGACTGGCTGAGGTTGTCGACCTCCTGCTGGGTGGCGCCCGTCTGGGTCTTGAGTTGCTCCATCGCGGACTGGTAGTCCATCGCGGAGGTGACCGCCGACTTGAGCGCCAGCCCCACTCCGAGGGCCCCTGCCCCGCCCGCCAGCAGGCCCATGTTCCGGACGAGCCCGGAGACCTGCTTGGCGGCGTGCGAAGCGGCCCCTTCGATGCCGGCCACCGCGCCCTTGATCCCGCCGATCCGGCCGGAGAAGCCGGCCACGGCGGCGCTGTCCTTGGCAATCCCGGACGCGAGCCCGGACTGGTAGGACAGCTTGACCAGGAGCTGCGCAGTGTCACCTAGCACGCTTGGACAACCCCTCGCTCAATGCCGCCGCGGCGGCGTCCTCGCGCGCCTTCGCCATGCGCATCCGTTCGCGCACCACGAAGCCCCGCCGCTCCTCGGCGGCGATGGTCAGGGACAGGTTGGCCTCGACCCAGGTCAAGGGGCCGGGTCCTCGGACGGCGTCCCATCCGAATCGCTCGGCGAGGATGGCTCGGAGGGCTCCGGGAGCGGTTGCCCAGTGTCGATAGTCGGAGACGTCGGCTTCGGCGTCGGCGTGGTCTCGGAGGAGGTCTGCATCCGCTTGGCTAAAGGGCGAGCGATCTCCTCGCCGTACAGCCGTTCGCACGCCTCCGCGACTTCCAATCCGCCGTCCCCGTAGGGGAGCAGCCGGTCGATGGTGGCGGCATTGATCGGCACCGGGACGGGATCCTTGCGCTCGTCGAACTCGATGAACGACCACGACTCGATGCCGAAGTGGAGGTAGACCGACGCGAGGGCCCCGTTGGCGTCCGCGATCGTGCCACCGCTGATCCCGATGTCGCGCATGGCGGCCACGGCGGCGAGACCCATCGGCAGGCTGACCTTCTCCCTCAATGTCACGGTGTCGCTGGAATGCGGCCTACCGGGGCAGCGACAGGCCCCGATGTCGACGGTTCGGGTGGGGGAGGCGGGAGCATCCGCCTCCCCCATGGCGACCGTATGCTCCCGGTCGAGCGTCATTGCGTCATGCCTCCTAGAGCGTCGTTCTGCCGTTGACGGTGGTCACGCTGATCGGGTAGCCCAGCGTCTGGTCGAGGAAGCCCTCGCAGGTGAGGACATCCGTGGTGTTGGCCGTGCCATAGGTTCCGTACGTCGCCGTGGACCAGAAGCCCGCCAAGCGGATGTCCTGGCTGTACGGCGTCGTGGTGGCACCGATGACCGCGGGACTGATCGTCTTGAGCCCGAGGAACCGCTCGACCGGGTTGGCGTTCAGCCAATCGGCCACTTCCGCGATGCCCACGGTGGACTTCGCGTTGGTCAGGGCCAGCGAGATCATCCGCGCGCCCCTGCCGTACCCGGCAAGCTGGAAGCGCGAGTTTGAGCCGTTGAGGAACCGCTTCTTGTCGAGCGCGTTG
>JAQTNG010000182.1 GCA_028714015.1 Elusimicrobiota bacterium
ATCGCGCGGTCGGGCTCGGTGACGAGCACCTCGTCGCCGATCGAGCGCAATTGGAGCGCGCCGGTCGGCGGGCGCGTGCGCACGAGTATGCGGACGTTGGGCTTCTTCGTCAGGATCTCGAGGGCCGCGGGGTCGTAGCCGGGGGCGCCGAGCACCTCGACGAAGCGCTTGCTCAGCAGCTCCGCGATCGCGCGCGTGACCGGCCGGTTGAAGGCGAGCGCGCCGCCGAACGCGGACAAGGGATCGGTCGCCCACGCCTTGTCGAAGGCCTCCTCGATGGCGTCTCCGGTGCCGATGCCGGCGGGCGTGACGTGCTTGAAGACCACCGCCGCGGGGACGGTGAAATCCGAGACGGCGTCCCAGGTGCCGGCGGCGTCGAGGAGATTGTTGTAGGAGAGCTCCTTGCCGTGAATCTTGGAGAAGGACATCCCGGCCTCGGACGCGTACAGGGCGGCCTTCTGGTGCGGGTTCTCGCCGTAGCGAAGGTCCTGAACCTTGATCAGGCGATTCTCGAGCGAAGCTGGAAAGCTTCCGGGCTCTTTCGCGCCGGCGGCGGCGCCGCCGGACCAGGCGCCGGAGATCATCGTGTCGTATTGCGCGGTGTGGCGAAAGCCCGTCAGCGCCAGGCGCTTGCGCGTCTCCGGCGCCAGGCGGCATTGCGCGGCGTTGAGTTCGGCCAGCACGCCCGCGTAGTCGGACGGCGAGGTGAGCACGCCCACGTCCTCGAAATTCTTGCTCGCGGCGCGGATCAAGGCGACGCCGCCGATGTCGATCTGTTCGATGACGGCCTGCTCGTAGGGGTCCTTGGCTTCGGCCACGGTCTTGGCGAACGGGTAAAGATTGACGACGACGAGATCGATCGGCTCCAGGCCGAAAAGCTCCGCTTCGCGGACCTGCTTGGGGTCCTTGCGGCGCAGAAGGATGGCGCCATGCACATGCGGATGGAGAGTCTTGACGCGGCCGTCGAGGATCTCCGGAAAGCCCGTCATCGTTTCGAGGGGTCTCACGGGAAGGCCGGCCTGCACGAGAGCCTTGAAAGTCCCGGACGTGGAGACGATTTCCACGCCCAATTCGTGCAATCCTTTGGCGAATTCCACGACGCCGGTCTTGTCGGACACCGAGATCAAGGCCCGCTTCAGCCGGGGAGAGGCTTCGTGCGGAGACGGCTTGACGGAGAACTTCCCGTCTTCGATCTTGGCGCGGCCTTCGGCGAATAATGCGACGGCGCGCGGATAAATCCAGTGCTCCTGCGCGAGCACGCGCGCGGCCAGCGTGCCCGGCGTGTCGGTGGCGAGGACCGGCACGGTCGCCTGCAGGACGATCGGGCCGTGGTCGTACTCCTCGTCGACGACGTGGATCGTCGCGCCGCTGACCTTGACGCCCGCGGCGATGACGGCCTCATGCACCTTTTTGCCGTACATGCCCTGGCCCCCGAAGGCGGGCAGCAGGGCGGGATGGACGTTGAGGATTCGTCCGGGATAGGCCTCGATGAGCGGGCGCGTGATCTTGAGCATGAAGCCCGCGAGGCAGATGATGTCCACGCCGCGCTTTTTGCACTCCTGTGCGAGGAAGGCATTGTACTCTTCGGCCGCCGGATGCTCGTTCTGCGGGCACACCAGGGTCTCGATGCCCAATCGCTGGGCGCGGCGCACCGCGCCCGCGTCCTCCTTGTTCGAGACGACGAGGACGACCGAGCCGCGCACGCGCCCGTCGCCGCAGGCGTCGAGCAGGGCCTGGAGGTTGGTGCCTTCCCCGGAGGCGAATACCGCGATCTTCATTAAATGATCTCGACCTCGTGCTTGCCCTCGACGATCTCGCCGACGACCTTCGCTTCGGGCAGCGCTTTCAGCGCCGCGGCCAGGCTTTCGGGGCGGATCACGATGACGAGACCCAGGCCCATGTTGAACGTGCGCCACATTTCCTTTTCCGGAACGTTGCCGCGGCGCTGGATCTCCCGGAACAGAGGGCTCATCTTCCAGGCCTCCTTCCGGAAAATCGCCTTGCGGCCGCGCGGGAGGATGCGGGGCACGTTCTCGACGAGGCCGCCGCCGGTGATGTGGGAGAGGCCCAGTATGATGCCTTCTTCGGCGCGCAGGGCTTTCGTCAGCGCGGCGACCTCGTCGACGTAGATGCGCGTCGGCGTGAGGAGCGCCTTGCCGAACTTGGCGAGGTCCTTGCCCTTAAAGACTTGTCGGGCCAACGAGTACCCGTTACTGTGGAGGCCCGACGACGGCAGGCCCAGGATCAGGTCGCCGGGGTAGATCTTGGAGCCGTCGATGACGTCCTTGCGCTTGACGATGCCGACGGCGAAGCCCGCGAGGTCGTACTCGTCCTTCGGGTACATGCCGGGCATCTCCGCGGTCTCTCCGCCGAGGAGGACGCAGCGTCCGAGCTGGCAGCCCTTCATGATGCCGGCGATGATTTTCTTCGAGGTCTGCAGCTTGAGCTTGCCGGTGGCGTAGTAGTCGAGGAAGATCAGGGGCTTGGCGCCGCAGCAGACGAGGTCGTTGACCGACATCGCGACGAGGTCGATGCCGATCGTGTCGTGCTTGTCGAGCGCGAAGGCGAGCTTGAGCTTCGTGCCGACGCCGTCGGTGCAGGCGACGAGGTCCCACGGGCCGTCGCCGTCGAGGTCGAGCGGGAACAGGCCCGCGAACCCGCCGATGGCCGGGGCCTTGCGCTGGATGTGATCGACGAGCTTGTCGGCGAGATCGATGTTCACGCCGGACTTGCGATAGGTCAGAGTCGGGCTACCCATTTTTCTTCTCCGTGCGGCTTCCCGGCTTCACCGCGGGCACGCCCGCCTTGCACAGCGGGCACTCCTCGGGCTTCCACGCCGGGACCGAAACGGCCCAGAGGGCCGCGTACGGAACGCCTAAATTCGATTTTCCCTCGGAACGATCCACGACCGACAGGGCGCCGGCGACTTCGGCGCCGGCCGCGCGGACCAGCTCGAACACTTCCTTCGTGGACTTCCCCGTCGTCACGACGTCCTCGACGACGACGACCTTCTCGCCGGGTTTGAGCGCGAATCCGCGGCGCAGGACCATGGTACCATCCGCGCGCTCGGTAAAGTAGTGGCGCACGCCGAGGGCTCGGGCGACCTCGTGGCCGATCATCAGGCCTCCCATGGCGGGGGACAGCACGAGGTCGGGCTTTTCGGCGCAGCGGGCGCCGAGCTCGCGGCCGAGCGCCTCGGCCGCGCCGGGCTGGGCGAGGACGAGGGCGCACTGAAGATAGCGGTCGCTGTGCAGCCCCGACGAGAGCAGAAAGTGGCCCTTGAGAAGGGCGCCGTGATCGAGAAAGAGTTTTTCGACGTTCATTCCTTATCCAGGGACTTGGGAGCCGCCGCCTTCATCTCGGCCAGGATATCGAGCGCCGCTTTCCGGGGATCGCTTGCGTGGGTGATCGGCCGGCCGATGACGACGAAATCGATGCCGAGCTTCGCCGCCTCGCCGGGGGTCATCACGCGGGTCTGATCGTTGAGGGCCGCGCCCTTCGGCCGGATGCCCGGGGTCACGAACGTCATGTCGAGATGCGGGAAGGCCTTCTTCAGCATGCCGACTTCCTGCGGAGAGCATATCGTCGCGTCCGCCCCGCCGACCCAGCCTTGCTTCGCGAGCGATTTCACGAGGGAGGGGATTCTGGCCGAGGCGGCGAAGATCTTCACGTCCTTGGGTCCCATGCTCGTCAGCACGGTGACGCCCCACAGCTTCGGGCGCGGCATGACCTCCGCCGCGGCGCGCAGCATGTCGGAGCCGCCCATCAGGTGCAGGGAGACCGCGTCGACGCCGAGCCTCTGCGCCTCGCGCACGGCGTGCGCCACGGTCTGCGGGATGTCGTGGAGCTTGAGGTCCAGGAAGACCTTGCCGCCGTGGCGCCGGACGATGTCGACGGCGCGCTTGCCGTGCGCGGTGAACAGCTGGAGGCCGACCTTGTACCAGACGATCGTGCCGTGGAGGGCCTTGAGCAGGTCCTCCTGCTTCTTGACGGAATCCACGTCGAGGGCGACGATGATTTGGGTCATTGCGTCGCCGCCAAATCGCGGGTGAGGCGCTTCACGGTCCCGGGGCCGCCGTAAATCAGCCCCGTGTAAAGCTGGATGAGATCGGCGCCGGCGTCCAGGCGCTCGCGCACGTCGGCCGGGGTCGCGATGCCGCCGACGCCGATGATGGGAAGGGCCGTCATCGCGCGGACCTTCCGAACGAGCTCGGTCGCGCGGGCCCTGAGCGGCGAGCCCGAGAGCCCGCCGGCTTCATGCCTATATTGTTCCGGCACGCTTTCGCGGGAAATCGTGGTGTTCGAAACGACAAAACCTTGGGCCATTTTAGCGGCGACGCCGACGCAGTCGGCGAGATCGCCGTCGGCCAGATCGGGAGACAGCTTCACAAGCACCGGTTTCCGCCCTGCGTTGGCGTCTTGTATTGCCTCCAGGATCCGCGCCAAATTCGTTGCCGTTTGAAGATCACGAAGGCCCGGGGTATTCGGCGAGGACACGTTGATCACGAAGTAATCGCCATGTTTGGCCAACAAACGAAAAGTCTGGGCGTACGCCTTTGGCGCCATAGTCGCCGGGGTGCCCTTATTCAGGCCGAGATTGATGCCCAACGGCACCGACGGAGGAGGGCTCGAAGACAAGCGCAACGCGACGGCCCGCGCGCCTTCCGAATTGAAACCCAAACGATTGATTATCGCGCCCTCGGCCGGAAGCCTGAATAGGCGCGGTTTTGGATTGCCGCTTTGCGGCTCAAGTGTGACCGAACCGATCTCCAAAAAACCGAAACCTAAACCCGGGAGGATCGAAATTAATTTCCCATCCTTATCGAACCCGGCGGCTAAACCGATCGGATTGGGAAATTTGACTCCGAAAACCGTCTTCTCGAGGTTTTGACCGGCTGCGCCGGTCAATAACGACAAAACTTGTTCAGAACCCGGGATGTGCGCCGCTAACGCCATTAATCCCGACATTTCCTCATGTACACGCTCGGCATCGAGCGTGAAAAGCCACGGCTTGATGGATTCATAAAGCATGAACCACGCGGCCGGCGGAGAGCGTCGTGAGCGCGCGGCCCTTGAGGCGGCGTCCGGCGAAGGGGGTGTTGCGGCTCTTGGAGAAGAAGGGGGCGGCGGGCGTCCACGCCGCGTCGGGATCCACGACGACGAGGTCGGCGTCGGCGCCGGGCGCCAAGGTGCCCTTGTGCTTGAGACCGAGCAGGGCGGCGGGGCCCATGGACATGCGCTCGACGAGCTTGCGGCGCGTGAGGACCTTCTTATGGAAAAGATCGGTGAGCGCGACGGCCAGCGAGGTCTCGAGGCCGATCACGCCGAAAGGGGCCAGGTCCATGCCGAGCGCCTTCGAAGCGCAGCCGTGCGGGGCGTGGTCGGTCGCGATCGCGTCGAGCGTGCCGTCGGCGAGGCCTTCGAGCAGCGCCTGGCGATCTTCGCCGGAGCGCAGCGGCGGGTTCATCTTCCAGTCGGCGTCGTAGCCGGGCATGTCTTTGTCGATCAGCGCGAAGTGATGAGGCGCCGCTTCCGCCGAGATCCGCACTCCGTTTTTCTTCGCCGTTCTGATCGCTTCCACCGAGGCCGAAGTCGAGACATGGGCGATGTGAAGCCGCGCGCCCGTCAGCTGGGCCAAGGCGATGTCCCGAAGGACTTGGACCGTCTCCGCCGCCCCCGGCGCGCCCTTGAGCCCTTTGCGCAGCGCCGTCGCGCCTTCGTGCACGCAGGCGCCGTTCGACAGGGTGAGATCCTCGCAATGATCGATCACCAGCAGGCCGAGATCGTCGGCGTACTCGAGCGCGCGGCGCAGGAGGCCCGCGTTCATCACGGGGCGTCCGTCGTCGGAAAGAGCGGCGGCGCCGGCGGCGCGCAGCTTCGCGAACTCGGTGAGCCTCTCGCCCTTCTGGCCGACCGTGACCGCGCCCGCGAAGAGCACGGTGATCGCGGCGTCGGTCCGGGCCTTCGCGCGCAGGAAGGCGAGCTGGGACGCAGTGTCGGTCACGGGCTCGGTGTTGGCCATCGCGAGCACGGTCGTCACGCCGCCGCGCGCCGCGGCCTTCGTGCCGGTCTCGATCGTCTCGTCGCCCTCGCGGCCGGGCTCTCGAAGATGGACGTGCATGTCCACGAGGCCGGGGATCACCCACTTGCCCTTCGCGTCGATGGCGGGGACGCCCTTGAGCGCGGACTTGCGGGACAGGCCCGTTCCGACCGCCGAGATCTTCCCGTCTTCGATCAGCACGTCGCGCACCGCCTCGATCCGAACGGCCGGATCGATCAATAATCCGCCCGTGACGATCAGCTGCTCAGGCAAGAGACCTCCCCTGCTCGCACAGCGCCAGCACGGCCATGCGGGCGAGCACGCCGTTGGCGACCTGCTCGAGGATCACGGAGCGCGGGCCGTCGGCGACCTCCGAGGAAATCTCGACGCCGCGGTTGATCGGGCCGGGGTGCATGACGAGCGCCTCGGGCTTCATCAGCTCGACGCGCGCGGGCGTGAGCTGGTAGGCCAAGGCGTAGTCGGCGAGCGAGGGCACGAAGCCCTGGTCCATGCGCTCGATCTGCAGGCGCAGCACGTTGACGGCGTCGGCCCCCTTCAGCGCCTTTTCGGCGTCGTGCTCGACGGTCGCGCCGAGCGAGGCGAAATCGTCGGGGCACAGCGGCGTCGGGCCGCAGAAGACGACCTTCGCGCCGAGCTTCTTGAGCGCGAACAGGTTCGAGCGGGCGACCCGGCTGTGGCGGATGTCGCCGAGAATGACGATCTTCTTGCCCTTGAAGCTTCCCCAGCGCTCGCGCAAGGTGAGCAGGTCGAGCAGCGCCTGCGTCGGGTGCTCGTGCCAGCCGTCGCCGGCGTTGATCACCGAGGCCTTCAGCAGCGGCGCCAGGTCCTCGAGCACGCCGGAGCGCTCGTGGCGCACGACGAAGTGGGTCACGCCGACGGCCTGCAGGTTCAGGAAGGTGTCGAGCAACGTTTCGCCTTTAGATAGAGAGGAGCCCACAGGCGAAAAACTTAATACGTCGGAGCCGAGGCGCTTGGCCGCCATCTCGAAGGAAGAGCGCGTGCGCGTCGAGGCCTCGGTGAAGATGAAGGCGACGGTGCGGCCTTTGAGGAGGTCCGTCGGGGGGGCGAGCTTAAAAGAAGCGGCTAAATCGAGGATCGTCTCGATCTCGGAGGCGCTCAGCCTTTCCAAGCCGAGCAGGTCTTTGTTTTCCCAGTCTCTCGGCGCCAATTTTCCCCGGCGATGAAGTCCGCCTGAACGATTAAACTAATTTGGGAAGCGCGCGTCTATCTCGGTTTGCTAAAATGGAAGCCGTCATGAACTTCCCCATCGAGCTCTCCAATGTCCGCCTCTTCGACGTCCTGCGCAACGAGCTGAACGGCGAGCTCGGCAGCGTCCTCGGCGTCGAGGGCGACAAGATCGCGCTCAAGCTCAAGACCGGGGAGATCGCGCGCTTCAAATACGGCGAGCATTTCATCCGCGTCTCCGAGGACGAGGCGATCGCCTTCCGGGCGCTGATCGCGGAGATGCGCCGCCAGGCCTCTTTGCTCAAGCCCCGCAAGCGCGGGTCGCTGCGAAAAGCGCCCAAGAAAGCCCCCGCGAAGAAGCGGGCCGCGAAAAAGCCTTAGCGGCTTTCCGCGTTCGCGGACCGGCCGCCGCGGACGAACAGCAGCCTGTCGAAATAGGGCGAGGATTTCCCCGCGTCCCGCAGGCGGAAGGCATTCTGGCGGAAGTCGGACGCCTCCCGGGGCGTGCGCCGGCCCTTGAGGACCTCGTCGGCGAGGTTCAGCGCGAGGAAATTCTCGCTCTCGTCGTCGGAGGAGGCGGTGAGCCGGCCTTCTTTCGCGTCGGCCTCGATTCCCTTGTCGAAGCGG
>JAQTNG010000183.1 GCA_028714015.1 Elusimicrobiota bacterium
CGAGGTCGGCGAGGGCACGGACGGCTTCTACCTCGTCTACCAGAGCGAGTTCTCCACCCCCGGCGGCCTCGAGACCGCCCAGCAGGTCACGCTCGGCAACGCGCTGAAGCTGTGGGGCCAGAACGTCAGCGTGATCGGCCACCGCTTCGAGAGCCCCCCCTCGGCGGGCAACGCGCCGTTCGGCGACCAGGGCGTGACCGTGCAGGTCGAGTCGCTCGACAGCGACCACATGGTCAACTACCTCGACGTCACGTTCCACAAGTTCATCCAGGACATACCACCCGACCTGACGGTCGGCTCGCAGGCGCGCGAGGCGCGCATGATGGTGTTCGACGACTTCGCGCTGATGGTCGCCGACGGCAAGGTCTACTTCGGCGCGGCCGGCTTCGCGGATTTCGCCGCCACCGACGGCGGCGGCAAGCCTTCTTATTACGGCGGCAACCTCAAGTCGAAGATCAAGTTCAGCAAGGTGCTGTCGCTGAACGCCGAGCAGACCGAGCTCTTCGCGAAGGACCCCCGGCGGTTCCTGCAGGAGGTCAACCTCGACTTCACTCATTTCGACCCGACCTTGGATCAGAGCTTCCTCATCGAGGGACAGGGCCAGGACCGCCGGTACAGCCGCTCGAAGCTCGGCGTGGGCGTGGACCTCGCGGCCGCGCTCGACCAGAAGGACGCGTTCAACCTCGAGTTCTACTACGCGAAGACGGGCGGCACCGATCCTCTGACCCAGCAGGCGGCCGGCGTCTCGATTCTCAAGGGCTTCACGTTCGACGTCGGCGGCCACCAGACGCGGCTCTCGGTCGGCGGCGGCGGCGAGGTCGGCGAAAAGAACGATTCGCTCAACGGAAGGATCGCCTACGAGATCCCGGACATGGGCGTCGTCGTCGACGCCCAGGGCAAGCTCGTCGGCTCGGCGGCGGCCTATTTCGCCGAGATCCGCAAGCGCACCGGGACCAACTCCGAGATCTCGCTGTCCTACGGCAGCCGCTACATCGGCCTCAATAACCGCGCCGCCATATCGTTCGAGTCGTCGTACACCTTGGGCGAGCTGTGGCGGTCGGTGACGGGCACCGCGGCGGAGGATCTCAGAGGCGGCAAGACGCTCGCCGAGTTCGACGCGGCGCTCTCCGATTTTTTCACGCGCGACGACGCGTCGAACCCGGCGCTGGCCGAGCTCGCGCGCGCCTTCGACGCGGACGCCGGCAGGCGGCTCATCGTGCTGGAGATCGGACGCCTGTCGCGCGAGGTCGGCGCTCTGCAGAAGGGCGGCGCCTTCCTCGACAACATCCGCCAGCGCGCGATGGTCGGCTTCGTCTCGGGACCGGTCGGCCCCGGCACGGCCGAGCGCGCGACGGGCGGAGGCTTCCAGGTGGGCACCCAGACCGAGCTGACCTTGAGCAAGAGCCAGCGGGACCTCGTGGAGTCGCGCAGCTCCGCGCTGTTCGCGCTGGGGCTGGACCTCGAGGAGGAGCTGCTCGACACCGCGAAGGCCTGGCAGTCGGCCTTGGCGCAGGTGGCGCTGGCGAAGTGGCGCCGAAACCTGGCCGCCTTCCTCGCGGAGCACGCCGAGGACCCGGTCCTGCGCGCGGAGGCCGAGGCGCGCGTCATCGAGGCGACCGACGCCCTCCGGCGCGCGTCGCTGCGCTACGCGTCCTTGACGGGGCGCGGCCCCGATGAGCCCCTGCCCTTCGACGGCGTCAACCCGAACGACCTCGACCGCGTTCTGCGGCTGGTCTCGCGCTCTCTCGCCTCTCCCGAACGCCTCGGCGCGCTGTTCGCCCGCGCGCGCACCTCGTTGAAGGTTCCCGAGGCCTCGCTGGCGGTGCTCGACTGGGTGCCGTGGATCGAGCAGTTCACCGTGTCGGTCGGCGCCCAGCTCGCGGACTCGATGTCGAGCCAGCCGCTCGGCATTTCGGTCACCGTGCGCCTGCCCGTCTATGACCCGACCAAGGGCAAGGTCAACGCCGCCTTCCAGCTCCAGTCGCAGGCGGCCTTGCTCGAGATGGCCTCGCGCCTGAAGTCCACGCGCCTGCGCGCGCGCGAGGAGCGCGTCGCGGCGCGCGGCTGGAACGATCGCGCGCGCGACGCCGAAGCCGCGGCGACGGGCGCGGCGCGGGAGCTGTCCGACGGCATCCGCCTGTACCGCAACGCCCTCATCGGCTCGCCCGAGCTGCGCGCCCGCGCGCGCCGCTGGCTCGACGCCGCGACCGACTCCCTGAACTTCGGCATCGAGGGCTCTATGCAGGACGCCTGGGCCTCGCTCGATTCGTCGCAGGAGTCGTCGAGCCCCGCGGGGGAGACGCGCGACGAGCCCAAGGACATGAACGCGGCCTTCGACCAGGCCGTCGCGAGTTCCGCGTCCTGGGAAGCCCTGGCGCGCCGCTCGCAGGCCGCGCAGGAGCTGCTCGAGGCCTCCGACCGCCGCATCCGCAAGGTGGACCTGGACCTGTCCCTCGGCGCGAACATCACGGCCGCCGGCGTCGCCCTGATCCCCGCCTTCGGCATCACGGGGCTCGCGGTGCTGCCCGTCGTGGGAATCGACCTCGCCCCCGAGGAGCTGCGCCAGCTCGACGCGGGCCGTCATGGCGCGGAGGCCGGGATGTACGCGAAGCTCCAGGACAAGGCGGCGGGCGACATGGCCTTTAATCTCACGCGGGCGCTGCTCGAGGCCTCCTATGCCGCCAAGCAGGCGGCCCTCTATGAAGGCGAGCTGATCCCGGCCTTGGAAGCCGGCCAGGACGGGACGCCCACGAAGGCCGAGCAACTACGGGCCGCTCGGGCGTTTTTAATAAACGCTAATGCTCAACGCCGCGAGTCCGAGGTCGCGGCCAACCACCTGCTCGGACGGCCGCTCGATTCGCGCCTGCTGCTCACGGTCGACGCTCAAGAGGCGCTCGCGGCGCTCGCCGCGCGATCCGCGCGGCTCGACCCGACGGCCGCGGCGCGCGACGCGCTCGCTTCGAGGCTGGAGATCGCGCGCGCCGTCGAAACCGCCGTGGACAAGGGCCTGAAGGTCGACCGCATCCGCCTCGAGCCGATTTCGATGATCGGGCGCTCGCTCGGGGCCCTCATCTCGGCCCTGTCGGGCGACGGGGTGCCCTCCCCGGAGATCGTCGCGATCGCTCGCGAGCGGACCCTGTCGGCCGAGCGCGCGCTCGAGGCCTTCGACGAGTCCCTGCCCGCCGTGCGCGCCCAGCTGGGCTCCGAGCTGTCCCGCGTGCGCGCGGCGCAGGCCGCGCTCGCGGGACGCACCGACGTCGAGTCCCGCGCCTCGGCGCTCGAGCTCTCCCGCCAGGAAGCCTTGATCCGGGCGCAGATCTCGGTGTGGGGCGGCTCGGAGACGATCGAGACCGGCGTCCTGCCCGGCTCGTACGCCGAGCTCGAGGGCCGGCTGCGCGAGGCGGCCCTTCGCGCCGCGCCGGAGCGCTTCGACTCCCAGGACCTGGGCGCGATGGAGTCCGGCCCGCCCGTCGAGGCGATCGGCTCGATTCGCTACTACGACCACCGCCAGACCCTGGACGGCGAACCGGTCGGCCGGACCTACATCGAGGGCTGGCTCGAGGCGCGCCTGCGCAGCCCGTCGACGCCGCCCGAGGCGATGGCCGCGCTGACCCGCCTGCGCGAGGAGCGCGCCGACGAGGAACGCCGCTCCGGGGCGGTCGCGGCGCGCGCCCGGGCCGACATGGCGCTCGCCCGCCTGCGCTTCGACGCGGCGCTGATGCGCTGGTCCGAGGGCGTGGGCATCGGGGCCGAGGCGCGCGCGCGCGTGGCCCGCGATCTCGCCGAGACCGCGGCGTTCCTGCATCTTCCCCCCGGCACCCCGCCCGAGGCCTTGCTGGCGCTTCTGCCCGCCCCCGCCGACGGGGACCTCGCGTCGGCGGCGGCGCGCGAGGTCTCGGAGGCCGAGGCCTTCGACCTCGACCTCCTTAAAAAGACCTTGTTCACGCAGGGCCTGCCCGAGGAGCTCTCCGGGCGCGACCGTCTGCCGCAGCTGCGCGCCGACCTGCTCGCCGAGAAGATGAGCTCGCGCGGGTTCACCCCGCTGGCCGCGATCGGCCTGTTCCGCGGGTCGTGGGTGTCGGGCGCCTTCCTCGAGGCGCCGGATCCCGAGCGCGTGCGCGCCGGCCTCGTGGAGGTCATCGACGACGCCCTGCGCCGCGAGCTCGAGGACTCCTCGCGCCTGCAGAGCCTGGCGCTCCTGCTCCACACCTTGATGGCCTCGGTCGCCGAAAAGACGCGGCTCGTCGCCGCCCTGCGCCTGCGCGAGCTCGCGGCGCGCCGCGACCTGCTCGGCGCGGTCGAGCGCGTGCGCCTGAAGCTCTCGCCGGTCTCCGAGATCGCCGCGGCCCAGGGCGAGTCGGCGCGCGCGCAGTTCGAGTTCGTCAACGGCACGCAGGCGCTCGCGTCCGACTTCGCGCGCCTGACCGCCGAGCTGTCCGCGCTCGGCATCGCGCCCGCCGTCTACGCCCGCCCGCGCTCGACCGCCGGCGACCGCGATCCTCTCGAGCCCGCCGAGCGCACCGCGCGCGAGCGCCTGCTCGCCTGGTGGGCGGACCGCCTCCTCGACGCGGATTTCGAGCGCCGCAACGACGAGCTCCTGTCCGGCGCGCCCGAATCGATCCGCTCGGAGCTTCGGGTGCTCGTCGAGCGCTACCGGATCGCCGCGCGAGACGAGGCCGCGGTCAAGAGCAACGACTACGATCCCGCCGAGCGCCTCGACCGCCTCATGAAGGTCGATCTGCAGGGCCGCCGCCGCCTGATCGAGGGGACGCTGGCGCGCGTGCTGACGGAGCTGCAGTCGTCCGATCCGTCGCGCTCCGCCGGCTGGACCGGCCTGATGGGCTTCCTGCGCGGGGAGGCGGACGCGTCCGCCGCGGTCGAGGGCTCCGCGCTCGCCCGCGAGGGCGCGGTCAACGCCGAGCTCTCGCTCACCTATTGGTCGGCGGTCAAGGCGCCCCCCGCGCTCGACAAGCCCGTTCGCCGCCTCATCGAGCTCGACGCGCGGGTCGCGTCGCTGCGCCAGGCGGCGCAGGCGTCCTGGCTCGCGCGCTCCGGGTCGCCGCAGGACCAGCTCCTCAAGGACAAGGCGCTCGACGCCTATGTCGGGGCGCTCGACGCCTTCGACGCGGAGCTCGCCCGCACGCTCTCGCTTCCCGAGGCGGCGGCGGACGCGGGCTGGACGCGCTCGCTCAACGGCCTGTTCGGCGTGCGCGAGAGCCTCGAGCGCCGCCGCGAGCGCCTCCAATACGGACGCGGCATCCTGACGCTCGAGGCGGCGATCGCGCTCGGGGAGTCGCGCCTGCGCGCCCTGCGCTTCGACCCCACGGAGACGCGCGAGATCGGCCCCGCGTCGGAGACCGTCGCCTTCCTGCGCGGCATGAAGGCGCGGTGGCTCGGACGGACCGACGCGCTGCCCGCCTTGATCGCCTTGCGCGCCAAGGACGGCGTGACCTGGTCGTCTTCCGCCGACATCCGCCGGCTCGAGACGGCCGGCCGCGTCAGCGACCTCGGCGGCCGCCGCTTCGTGGCTCCCGAGCGCTGGGTCGGGAGGCCTCCGGAGTCCGCGGATGAGGCGCTAAAGGCCGGCTGGGCCGAGGTCGTCGAGGGCGACGACGCCGCGCGCGAGCGTCTGGCTCAGGTCCGCGCGCGCCGCGACGAGTCCGCGCGCCGCGCGGCGCTCGACTCGGCGCTGGCGTCCACCGAGGTCGTGCTCGACGGGGGCGCGGCGGGCTCGGCCCTGACCTTGACCGACCTGCGCCGCCTCGAAGGCGAAGGGCGCGTCCTGTGGTTCGAGTCGCGAGCCGACCCGCGCACCGGCCTGCGCAAGGCCCTGCCCGCCGCGGCCGCGCGGCTGCGGGCGCCCTCCGAGCTGATCTCCTTCGTGCGCGTGGAAGGCCCGGCGCCCGACGCGAACGCCTACCCTTCGCTCGAGGCCCTCGAGTCGTCGGGCGCCTCCGCCTCCTATCGCCGCGCCGAGCTCGGCCGCGCGGGCCTGCTCGCCCTGGCCGAGGAGGCGCGAGCCCAGGCGCTCGCCGCGCGCCGCGCGGGCTGGCTCAAGATCAAGCTGTCCGCCTGGGGCTTCGCGCTCGACCAAGACGGCGAGGTCGCCGCCGTTTATCTCGACGAAAAGGAGCTGTCGAAAGCGGCCGCGGACGCGGCCGATCCCAAGGACCCCGCTCACTCGTGGACCTTCCATCGAACGAAGGATCTTTCCGTCGGGCTCGGCGCCGACGGCACCGTGGTCTCGATCCGCGTCGGCGCGAAGACGACCCTTCTCGGCGGCGGCCCCGCGGCGAGCTGGCTTGGAGAGGATCCGCTGGCGCTCGAGACCGACGCCCAGGGCCGCGTGCGCCGCGTCTTCACCGACAAGAAATCTCTGTCGGAAAAGGCCGGCGGCTGGTGGGTCGAGGACGCCTCCGGCCGGACCTGGAAAAACACCGATCAGGAATTCGCGCCGACCGCCCGCCCGAAGCGCTGGATCGATCCCGAGACCGGATTCTCCGTGAATCTCGGAAGAGAGCTCAACGATTCACGGCTCGAGTCGGCGCGCGACGCGGCGACCGCGGCCCGCCACTGGGCGTACTCCCCCTCGCAGTGGCCCGACCTCGCCTTCGAGCTCCCGCGCGGCGTCGTCCAGATACCGATCGAGGTGATCACCGGACGCGACCCGAACCAGAACGGCTACCTCGGCCGGACCTACGCGCGCCGCGGCGAGGGCGGCGCGACGATCCGGCGCGGCCCGGGCGGCGCTTTGCTGCACGCCATCGACGTCCTCGGCCTGCTTCCCGACCCGGTCCAGCGCTATTTCGATCCGAGCCAGTTCCCGGCGGTCGTCGACAACGACGGGCCGCTGAACCCCGGCGCTTCGGAGCATGCGCTCGACCCGCGCACGGTGGACGGGCGCCTGAACCTCGTGTTCGGCTCCGGCGCCTTGATGCGCGAGGCCCGGTGGGCGCAGGAGGACCGCGAATCGGCCCGCGGCGAGGCCCTGGCCGCCTTCCAGGGCGGCGCGCGCCGCGAGACGCTCGAGACCGTGCGCGGCCGCGCGGGCAGCTACGCCGAGGCCTACACGCGCGCCGAGACGGGCCGCGCCGCCTTCCTCGCGGCGCTGGCCGAGCTCGGCCTCGGCGCGGGCGCCGACGGCGGCTCCCTCTCCGCCGATCCGCGCCGCGCCGCGACCGACCGCGTGGTGATGAATTATCTTCTGGAGCTCGGCGCCGAGGGGCAGGACGCCCGCCTTCGTTTATATGAAGAAGAGCTCAAGAAGCTCGACGCGCGCCCGGCGGCCGCGACCGGAGACCTGACCGTGGACGTCGCGAAAGCGGAAGCCGCCCTGTCCGCAGCCCTCGCCGCGCGCCGCGCGGCCGACGAGGCGCTGAAGTCGCTCGCCCCGAACATGCCCGGCGAGTCGCCGCTCGCGCGGCGCCTGGCGTCGCGCTAGATCGGCTCGCGCCGCCGAGAGCTCCCTCCGTCGCGACTGTTTCCTGGAAACAGTGATTATCGTCGGCGAATCCCGCCGCCGCGGCGAAATGCTAAATTGACTCATGGATCTCGCCGCGCTGTTCGGCCCCGAAGGCGCGTTGGCGCGCGCGCGCGACGGCTGGGAGCCTCGCCCCCCTCAGGAAGCCATGGCCGGAGCGGTGTGGCAGTCGCTCGAGCGGGGCGGCGACCTCGTCGTCGAGGCCGGCACCGGCGTCGGCAAAAGCCTCGCGTATCTTTTGCCGGCGGCCCTGTGGGCGGCGACGCGCGACCGGCGCGTGATCGTCTCCACGCACACGCGGGCGCTTCAGGAGCAGCTCTTGAATCACGAGCTCCC
>JAQTNG010000184.1 GCA_028714015.1 Elusimicrobiota bacterium
CGGCCACGACCATCGCCGCGCCGGCGAGCGCCCGCTGTACGGCGTGATCGCGCTGACCGGCGCGATCTTCTTCGTGGAGCTCGCCGGGGGCTGGTGGACCGGCAGCCTGGCCCTGATCGCCGACGCCGCGCACATGGCCGTCGATCTGCTGGGCCTGAGCCTGACCTTGGTCGCCGCGATGCTGGCCCGCATGCCCGCCGACCCGAAGCGCACGTACGGCTACCGCCGCGTCGAGGTCCTCGCCGCGCTCGGCAACGCGATCGCGCTGATGGTCGCCACGGGCTTCCTCCTGCGCGAGGCGTGGGCGCGCTTCACCTTCCCGACGGCGATCGCGGCCGGGCCGATGATCGCCGTCGCGGTCGTCGGCCTGCTCTGCAACCTGGTCTCCGCCGCGATGCTGTGGAAGTCGAGCCGCACGAACATCAACATGCGCGGCGCCCTGATGCACGTCCTCTCCGACGGGGCCGGCTCCGTCGGCGCCGTGCTCGCCGGCCTCATCATTCTCGAGACGCGCTGGTATCAGGCCGACGCGCTCGTCACCGTCCTGATCTGCGGCGGCATCGTCCTCACCGCGTTCTGGCTCCTGCGCGACTCGGTGCATATCCTGCTGGAAGGCGCGCCCGCGCACCTCGACATCGAGGACATCCGCGCGGCGCTGTCGAAAATACCGGGCGTGAAGGAAGTGCACGACCTCCACCTGTGGTCGCTGACGCAGGGCCAGGAGGCCATGAGCGGCCACCTCGTCCTCTCGGAGGGCCGCGACCACGCCGAGGCCTTAACCGCCGGAAAAAACCTTCTGGCGGAACGATTCCACATCTCGCACGTGACCTTGCAGATAGAAAAAGATGATTCCGTTTAGGGCCAAACGAATGCCGGTCTCCTTTTTATTCTCCGCCGTTTTGGTTCTTGCCGCGGCTTCGGCCCAGGCGGCCGTACGCCTGGGGGTGCTTGTCGTCGTCGACCAGATGCGCCCCGAGTATCTGGATCGCTCGGACCTTCCCGACGGCGGCTTCCGCCGCCTGCGCCGCGAGGGCGCGGTATTCACGAACGCCCGGCACCTGCACATCCCGACCGAAACCGCGCCCGGCCACGCCGCCCTCTCGACGGGCCGCAGCCCGGCCGTCCACGGCATCGTCGCCAACGACTGGTACGACCGCGCCGCGGGCTCGGACACCTACTGCGTGGCCGATTCCGTGTACGGGATCGGGCCGGAGCATCTGCGCGGGCCGACGCTCGCCGACGCGCTGAAGGCCTCCGATCCGAAGGCGCGCGTGTTCGCGGTGTCGGGCAAGGACCGCGGCGCGGTCATCCTCGGCGGGCGCAAGGCGGACCTCGCCCTGTGGTTCGACCGATTCACGGGCGAGTTCACGACCTCATCCTATTATCGGCGCCCGTCCTGGCTCGCGGCGTTCAACGCGGAGCTCAAGAAGAAGAACCTTCTGCCGGTGAAGGACGGCCGCGTGCCGAAGGACCTGATCGCGAGCCCCGCCTACGACGAAGCCCTCGACCTTCTCGTCGAGGCTCTCGTCGCGCGCGAGCGCGTCGGCCGGGGCGCCTCCACGGATCTTCTGCTCGTCAGCTACTCGGGGACCGATCTCATCGGCCATCGCTACGGCCTCGAGCGGCCGGAGATGGACGCCCAGCTCAAGAGCCTCGACGCGATCATGGGCCGCCTGCTCGCGCGCCTCGTGAGGGCGTCCGGCGGCTCGCTGGCCCTGGCTTTCTCGGCGGACCACGGCGCCATCCCCTCGCCCGAGGATCCGGCGGGAAAGGCCCTCGGCGTGCGCCGCCTCAACTGGGAGAAATTCGGAGCTTCCCTCGAGAGCGCTTTGCAGGCCAAATGGCCGCTCAAGGGCGCGGCCTGGATCGTGTCGAACCAGCTCCCTCACCTGTATTTGAACCGCCGCGCGGCGGAGGCCCTCGGCCTGGAGTGGCATGATTTCCTCGACCAGGCGGCGAAGGTCCTGTCCGGCGTAGACGGCCTCGCCGGCGTCTACCTCCCGGATTCAAAGGGCACGCCTTTCGACGCTCAGATTCGCCGCTCGTACGACCCCGGCCGCTCCGGAGACCTGTTTGCGATCATGGGCCAAAACGTCCTGCTCGGCGACGCGGCCCCCGGCACGAGCCACGGCTCGCCGTGGGACTACGACGCGCGCGTCCCGCTCGTCTTCTGGGGCCGCGGCGTGCTCGCCGGACGCGTGGACGCGCCGGCCGCGGCCGTGGACCTGGCGCCGACGCTCGGGCGCCTTCTCGGCCTCGACTATCCGCCCGGCGACGGCGCGGCGGTCCGGACCGAGGCGTTGGCGGTTCCGCGGTGAAGCGGCCCTCCGCGTTGATCATCCTCAACGGCGACATGCGCGACCCTGGTTCGGCGCGCGCCGCCGCGCGCCGCGCGGACGCGGTGATCTGCGCCGACGGGGGCGCTCGCCACGCCGCGGCCTTGCGCCTCATCCCCGACTTTATCGTCGGCGACATGGACTCCCTGCCCAAGGCCCTGCCCAAGACCTGGAAGAAGACCCTGTACTGGTGCGATTTCGACCCCGAACGGTCCGACCTGGATAAGGCGCTCGATTTCGCCCGCTCGATCGGCGCGCGCGAAGTCCGGGTCGCCGGGGCATTGGGAGGGGGGCTCGATCACGAGCTCGTGAATTTCGCCGCGCTCGAGGAAAGCGCCCGCGGCCTCGATCTGACCGTGATCGACGGCGGGACCGCGCGCCTGCTCGGCCCGGGCCGGCATCGGCTTTTATTGAAGAAGGGCGCGCGCTTCTCCCTGCTGGCTGCGCCCCGCGCGCGCCTCAGCCTCGCCGGCGCGCGCTTCGCCCTCAAGAACGAGCTCCTCCGCCGCGGCAGCCGCGGCCTGGGCAACCGCGCCGACGGCAAGGTCGTTTTGACCGTCCGGGAAGGCCGCGTTTGGGTGGTTGACGCGGCTCCCTTCCGGGGCTAAACTGCTCCCGATGCGCCGTCTCCTCCTCGTTCTGGCCGTCGTCGGTCTGCTCGCGGTCCGCGCCTCGGCGCGCGCGGGCGGAGGCGAGAGCTATTCGGGCTCCTCCCGTGGCTCCTCGTCCTACAGCTACGGAAGCGGCTCCACCGACTCGGGCGACCTGCTGTCGGTCTTTCTCTACATGTACGTCCAGTTCGTGTTCCGCTACCCGCTGGTCGGTTTTCCTCTGACCCTCTTCATCCTGTATATGACGCGCAGCCTCTGGCTGGAGCTGAGGCCGGGAAACGTCCGGTCCCTGTCCGGCGGGGACACGCCCGACGGCGGCCAGGTCGCTGCGCGCCGGGCTTCGGAGCTCGCGCGCCTGCGGGCGCGGGACCCGGCCTTCGACGAGAGGGAGTTCCTGCGCCGGGCGGGAGCCGCGTTCCTTAAGATCCAGGAAGCCTGGAGCGCGGGAGACATGTCCTCCGCGCGAGCCTTCATCTCCGACGGCGTGCGCGAGCGCTTCGAACGCCAGCTCGCCGGGCTCAAGGCCCGGGGCCTGCGCAACCTGATGGAGGCCGTCGAGGTCCGGGACAAAGAGCTGCTGGCCTGCCGCAGCGACAAGCACTTCGACGAGCTGTGGGTGCGCGTCGCCGCCGCGGCCTCCGACCGCATGGTGGACGCTTCGGGCGCGACGGTCTCGGGCTCTCCGGGCCGCCAGGAGTTCGAGGAGGTCTGGAGCTTTTTGCGCCGTCCCGGCGCGAAGACCCTCAAGGGCTCAGGGGTCATCGAGGGAAGCTGCCCGAGCTGCGGCTCATCCCTGCCGCTCGCCGACGCCTCTCAGTGCCCCGCGTGCAAGACCTGGGTGAACTCGGGCGAGTACGACTGGGTGCTGTCCGAGATCACGCAGAGCTGCGAGTGGGTCATGCGCGAGCCGTCGCGGGACGTGGACGGCTGGGCGGAGGCCGCGGCGGGCGACCCCGCGCTGAATCTTCCGACGCTCGAGGACCGCGCCTCGGTGATCTTCTGGCGCTGGCTCGACGCGCGCCGATCGGCCGATCCCGCGCCTCTTCGCCCCGTGGCCGACGAGGCTTTCTGCGGCGGCTTCGCGGCGGGCGAGCCGGCGGCTTTCGACGACGCCGCGGTCGGGGCGGTCGAGGTCGTCGCGTTCGAGGACGCCGGGGCCTGGACGCGCGTTCACATCGGCGTGAAGTGGTCCGCGGGAGGCGAGGTTCGCCGCGACTTCTTCGTGCTGAGCCGCGCGCGCGGAGCGAAGACCGACGCGCGCCGGGGGCTGAGCACGGCCCGGTGCCCTTCCTGCGGCGCTCCGCCCGCCGAGCGCTCCGAGGCGGCCTGCGGCTATTGCGGCGCCGCGCTCAACGACGGCAAGAAGGACTGGGTGCTGACCGAGATCGTGCCGTTCGGCGAGTGGAAGCGGGCCCCTTCTTCAACGGCGAGTGGAGGGGCCACTTCCTCGCCTTATGGCTCGGTCGCCGGGCTTGACTGGGGGGGAAACCTGAGCCCCGCCGACGCCTACGGCATACTGGCCCGCGCGACGCTCGCCGACGGCGAGGAGACGATGGCCGAGAGGGCGTTCCTCGAGGCCTACGCCGAGAGCCGGGGCCTGCCGCGGCCGAAGGCGGCCGAGATCGCCGCCGCCGCCCGCGCGGGCCTGCTCGACGCCCCGAGGCCCGAGGACGGCGCGCAGGCCGAGGCGATGCTGCGCGGCATGATCCGCATGAGCCTGGCCGACGGCGTGGTGACCGAGGATGAGCGCGCCGCGCTCCATGCCTTCGCCGCCCGCTTCGCCCTTCGCCCCGACGACATCACGACCATGATCGTCGAGGAGCGCGAGGCGATGAGCCGGGGCGTCCGCGGCGTCGATTCCGCTCCCTAGAAAGGGTTGACAGCCTCCGGCGCGGAGGCTATAGTAACGATTCCGGAGGTTACACCCGACATGGCCATCATCGATCGAGTCAAGTACGACGGTCCCGGCAACATCCTCGTCTGGCGCTATCCGCCGGACGATCTGAGCTGGGGCACACAGGTCATCGTCAATCAGTCCCAGGAGGCCATTTTCTTCAAGGGCGGCGCGGCGCTCGACGTCCTCGGCCCCGGCACCCACACCTTGCGCACGGCGAACATACCGCTGCTGCGCGGCCTGATCAAGGCTCCCTTCGGCGGCGAGACCCCGTTCGCGGCCGAGATCTACTACGTGAACAAGGCGGTCAACCTCGACGTGAAGTGGGGCACCAACAGCCCGATTCCCGTCCTCGACCCCAAGTTCAACGTATTCCTCCCCGTGCGGGCGTTCGGCCAGTTCGGGATCCAGGTCGCCGACTCCCGGTCGTTCGTGACCCAGCTCTCGGCCACGAATCCCCAGTTCACGACCGACCAGCTCTCCAACTACTTCCGCGGCGTCCTGCTGACGAAGGCCAAGGACTACATCGCCGAGACGATCATCAAGGAGAGGATCAACCTCCTCGAGATCGCGGCGCACCTGGAGGAGATGTCGGGCGCGCTCCAGACCAAGCTCGCGCAGGATTTCGCGACCTACGGCGTGAAGCTCGTGAACTTCTACCTGAACTCGGTGGACGTTCCCGACGACGACGACACCGTCGTCCGCCTCAAGAAGGCCCTGGCCGAGAAGGCGGAGATCGACATCCTCGGCGACCGGTATCAGCAGAAGCGCACTCTCGACGTCATGGAGAAGGCCGCCGGCAACGAGGGCGGCGGCGCGGGAATGGGACTGGGGATGGGCATGGGCATGGGCGCCGGCATGGGCATGGGCCAGACGATGGGCGCGGCCATGCAGGGTCAGCCGATCGGCGGAGCCGCCGGAAGCCCCGCGGGCGCCAAGTTCTGCTCGTCCTGCGGCAAGGGCCTCGCGGCCGGCGCGAAGTTCTGCGCGGAGTGCGGCGGCAAGGTCGGCTAGGGTTTGACGGGCGGGAGAACGAACGGCTTCCCCTTGTAGGGGACGACCGTCTCGACGAGCCCCGACGGACCGACGGCGACGCGCAGCGTGTGCGCGAAGCGCTTCTTCGGGTAGCCCGGGGGCAGCGGATACAGCGGCGAGCCGCCGCCGCCCGAGATGACGTAGCGCACGCCGCGATGATCCGCGGCCCAGAACGCGTGTATGTGGCCCATGTAAACGGCCTTGACTCCTCCGTCGGACACGATCTCCTCGAACTCCGACGAGCCGTCCGAGAAGTAGTTGGTGAAGAAGTCGCGCAGCGCGCTCTTCTGCTTTTCCTGCTCGACGAAATCGCGGGACCATTCCTCGAGCTCCCCGACTTCCTTGAGCGGAGCGATCGACTTGATGTAGCCGGGAGGCACGTGCGTGAAGACCACCTTCGGGCCGGGCACGGCGAGCGCCGCTTTGAGCCAGGCGAGCTGGGAGGCGGTCACCTTGCGGTCCGAGGAGTCGAGGCTGACGAAGCGCCAGCCGCCGCGATCGAAGAAATAATCGCGCGGACCGAACACCGCGTCGTACAGGCTCTTGTCGGCTTCGCCGTTCGGCCGAGAGCGGTCGTGATTGCCGGGGCAGCGCAGCAGCGGACGCGCCGCCTCTTGCTCGACGAGAGCGACGTGCGCGCGATAGTTCTCCGCGGTGCCCTCGCTGACGAAGTCTCCGAGCTGGAAGACGAAGTCGGAGCCGGCCGCCTGCAGAGCCTTCCACTGCTCGGCGAAGGCGGTTTTTTCCGGGCTGAAGATGCGCTCCCACCAGAAGCGGCCGTGCTCCGCGTCGCCGATCACGCCGAAGGCGAAGGATGAGCCCGGCGGCAACGGCGTCAGGCGCGCGAGCATCGCGTCGTTGCCGACGATTCCTCTCGCCTGGGCCAGGTCCGCGGGGACGGGCCCGGGCTTTTCCGACGAGACCTCGACGCCGTTCGGGGCGGCGGGAGCGGGAGGAAGCGTGAACGCCGTCCGGGCCGAGCCGTCGAACGCCGGCTCGGGCGCGGACGCGTTGGCCGTGAGGCCGAGAAGAACGGCGAGAGCGAGCGGTCTCATCGTTTGAAAAGCTTATCAAGTCCTTGGCCGCGGAAGGCCTTGCCGGCCGCGTCCGAGAGCTGCTTATTCAAGGCCCCCTTCTGCGCGTCGAGAGGGCCCAGGAGCTTGGCGGAGAGGCCGTCGACGGACGCTTGCGCGTCCGCGGGCTTGCTGCCGTAAAGAGCCGCGAGCTTGCCTTCGAGAATCTTTTTCTGAGCCTCGAGCTGGCCCGAGACCGCCTTTCGCATCGCGGCGGCGACCGCCTCGCCGGCGTTCGAGGAGAACGCGAGCTTGAGGTCGTCCTCGCGCCCGGAGATCCCGACGCGCACGTGAAAGCCCGTCAACGACTTCAGAGCGTCGGCGACGAGCGCGCCCGCGGCCCCGGAGAGCGCCACCTTCGGCTCGAGGACCACGCCCGAGGCCTCGACGAATACCTCGCCGGTCCATTCGTCGCCCGCGGACGCGATATGGCCCCTCAGCTTCGCGGCGCCGGCCGTGAGCGTGCCGCCGACCTCGCCGTCGCCCAGGCTCGTTCCCGCGAGCGAGAAGCCCTGGCCGGTGAAGTCGAGCGCCACGCCCACCGGATCCTTCTGCTGATCGAGCCGGCCGGCCAGGGTCACGGCGGGACCGGAGGCCGATTTGCCCGCCAAGGTCAAGGTCGCGGGCTTGCCGTAAAGCTTGGGGTTCGAGGTCACGCCGTCGAGCACGCCCTTGAGGTCGAGGGCGCCGCCCATCACCCCGTCGAGGGTCCCGGTGATCCTGGCGTTCTCCAGCAGGTACTGAGGATACGCGTGCGCGCGCGGGAACTCGATGTTCACGCCGGCGCGGCGCTGCGGGGGCGGCGGGGG
>JAQTNG010000185.1 GCA_028714015.1 Elusimicrobiota bacterium
AAAAAAAACGAAGACGAAGACCTTCTTGTTGCCGTACTCCTTGATGAAGACGGTGACCTGGGCGCCGCGCAGGTAGTCGCCGAGCTTGGCCGCGATGGCGGCCTCGGCCTGGGAGGTGGAGAGCCCCCCCACCGCCACCGAGCCGATCAGGGGATAGGTGATGGTCCCGTTCTGGCTGACGCGGACCTCGCGCGACATGTCTTCCTCGCCCAGGACGGTGATCCGGATCAGGTCGGCGTTGGTGATGCGGTAGTCGGACTTCTTGCTCTCGACCTGCTGGACCAGGGAGGCGATGGCCGCTTCCTCGGCCTGGGACTGGGGGATCGCGGACTTCGCGGCGGGGGCGGAGGGGCCGGTGACGCAGGCGGACAGGAGCGCGAGAACGAGGAAGAATGGAAGGCGGTTCACGACGAGGATTATAACAAATGGCAGGCCGGGCTGCGGTCAAGATTCGGCGATAAATCGTTCAAGAAAAGGCCATGACGCGGGAACAATCCGGGGGGCTCGATCGTCTGGTAGGTGGCGGCCGGTCATGGCCTTGACCATATGTGACTTATAGGTTACACTATTCATGAAGCGAAACTACGAATTAAGACGCTACCGGGACGCAGCCGGACGGATTCCTTACACGGAATGGCTGCGGGCGCTGGATAACGCGATGGCCGCCCGCGTCGGAGCGTACGTCGATAGAATGAAGACCGGGAACTTCGGGAATTCCCGATCGGTCGGGCCGGAGATTACTGGGAGCGGCGATGAAGAAAAGAGCGGCGTCGGTTTCGCATGAGAATGAGCAGATCCGCGAATTCCGCGAGAATCCGGAACGGGCGCGGGCTTACCTGAACGCCGCCATTCAAGTGGCGTTCGAGGAGAACGATCCGGAGCTCGTGCTGACCGCGCTCGCGGTGGTCGCCAAGGCCGCGGGGATGAGCCGGGTCGCCAAGAAGGCCGAGCTGCGCCGGGAAAGCCTGCACCGGATGCTCTCCAAACGCGGCAACCCGGAGTGGAACAGCCTCTTTCGCGTGATGAAGGCGCTGAATCTGCGCCCCAGCCTGGTGGGCGCCGCCACGGCCTCGGCGTAGGCCCCCCTCCGCGTCCTCCCGAGCTGCTTCAAGCCCCTGCTGCGGACGCATCCCCTTGGATCTCGGCATGCTCCTCATGAAAAGATCGTGCCGAGGGAACAATTCGGGGGGGCTCAATCGTCTGGTAGGCAGGACTTCGGGCCCTTGAGGCTCGTCGGCCTGGAGGTTATAATGACCAACGAGATGCGACAGGAACTCAACGGCGTTAAGGTTGCGGTCAGCGCGCTTGGCGCGCAGGTGAACGCCCTGCAGACGGATGTCGGCGTGCTCAAGACGGATGTCGGCGCGCTGAAGACGATTACGCACAATTTGGCGATCACCGTCACCGGCCACACCGAAGCGCTCTCCCGGATCGAGCGGCGGCTCACCAAGCTCGACGAGCTCGACGGCCTCAAAGAGATCCTCGCGGCGTGCAACGCCGAGGTCATCGCCTCGCGTAGCGAGCGCGAGCTTCGCCTGACCCGCATCGAACTCCGCGGCAAGCAGTCCTAGCGCTCGCGCGCCCCTCCCGGTCCCTGAGGACGCCCCCCAAAAAAGAGACGGGCCCGGCTTTCGCCGGGCCCGTTCTTTTTGCGGCGCCGCGCGGCCTAGAAGCTCAGCTTCGCGTTGACGCCGGTGATGTTGTCCTTGTAGTTGAACTGGCGGCTGAAGGTCGAGAAGCGCGCGTTGTGGGTGTAGAACGCGCCCGCCGACGCCCATTCCTTGATCTTGTAGTCCGCCTTGACGCCCGCGGTGTAGTTGTCGTCGCGGCGGGTCTTGGTCTCCGCGCCCTGCGTGATGTTGTCGGAGTAGCGGTCGATCTGGACGCCGCCGTTGACGCCGGCCGTCAGCTTGCCGACCTTGTGGTTGTAGGCGAGGTTCGCGCCGGAGGAGACGAAGTAGCGGCTGCCGGTGGTCGAGGAGTCGTTGGTCGCGCGGTTGGCGGCGAGGACGAACTGGCCCTTCTCCGTCACCGCGTAGTCGAGCTTGACCAAGGTGCTGAAGTGGCGGGAGACGGTCTGCCGCGTGGGGTTGGCCGTGTCCTTGTCGAACTGCATGTAGGTGAAGCCGGCCTGGACGAGGCCCTTCAGCTTGGGCGCGAGCACGCCCTCGACGCCGAAGTCGACGTCCCAGTCGCGGTGATTGTCCTGGCGGGTCTCCTCGGTGTAGTGGAGGAGCGTGCGGTGGACCGCGGCGAAGACCTTCGTCTTCGGGGCGACCTTGTAGCCGCCCTTGACGCCGAAGGCGACCTCGGAGGTGTTGAGGGTGTTGGCCAGGGACGCGGCGCCGCCGGAGCGGTTGAGGTACTGCTTGCGGTCGGTCTGGGCGTCCACGCCGGCGAAGAACTTGTCGGCCAGCGTGTACTCGGCCATGCCGCCGAGGGTGTTCTGCCAGCGGCGCTCGCGGGACACCAGCGAGCCGTTGACGACGGTGCCGTTGGGGTTGAAGGCCGGGTCCTGGGTGTTGATGTAGTCGTCGGACAGCTTCGCGTTGAGCTTGGAGCCCTTGAACTCGTAGGCGGCGCCGATCTTCTGGTTGATCGCGTCGTTGGCCTTGGGCTGGGTCGTGTAGTTCTCGAAGGTCACGTCGTAGCCCGCGGTGATCTTGTGCATCTCGCCGATCGGGGCGGAGAGCTTCAGGCCGAGATTGTTGGCGAAGATCCACGAGCCGCGCACGCCGCCGCCGGAGACGGCGGCGTGGTTGATGTCGCGCGGGACGCGGTAGATGTTGTCCTCGTAGCGGGTCTCGAAGCCGTAATAGGGATTGAGTCCCACTTCGCCGATCTTGATGTTGCCGGCGGTCGCGGGAACGGCGGCCAGGAGCACGGCGAGGAGGCTGAGGGTCTTGGTCATCTATCTATCCTTTTATGAGAGTATGAGAACTACGGGCACGGAGCCGACGGGGAGACCGTGTTGACGCAGGTGGTCGCGGCCTTTTCCTGGGTCGGGCTCGAGGACGGCGGGGCCTGCAAGACCGGCGCGTCGGCGGGGATGGAGTCGGGGGCGGCGTCCTTCTTCTTATCCGCGGTCTTCACGACGGAGGCAGGCGCGGGGGGCGGGGCCAGGGAGAGCGCGGTGGAGGAGGTGACGCCCTCGCCTTTCGCGACGTCCTTGCTGACGCCGTCGGGGCCGACGACGGCCACGAGGCCGCCGGTCACGGCGATGCTGACGGCTCCGGCGCCGGTCGGGGAGACGGTGAAGCTGTCGCCGGCTCCGGCCTTGATGGTGGTGCCGCCCACGGAGACGTTGGCGTCGCCGCTGACGACGATGATCTCGGCGCCGGCCGGGATTTCGGGGATGGGCTCGCCGGCCTTGACATTCATGACGCCGGTGGCGGTCTTGATCTGGACGACGCCGGTGACGCCGCTGAGCTTGATGGCGGGAGCGGCGGGCTTGTTGTCGCCGGGATTGTTGTCGCCGGGCTGGCCGCCGTTGCTGTTCTTGTTGCCGCCGTTGTTTTTACCGTTGTTGTCCTTGCCCGGCTTGCCGACGGGCCGGGAGCTGCTAAAGCTGCTCATGAAGCCTTTGTTGTTGGCGATATCATCCGGGGACGTTGGATGGATTTTCAAGGAATTGCCGTCCGTCACGGCTTTCTGGCCGGGTTCGAGGTTGGCGCCCCCGGAATCCTGCGCGGCAGAGCCGATGGCGGTCGCGACGAGCGCGGCGGCGAGAAGTTTCGAGATGTTCATTGTTCCCCTGGCGTCTCTAAGTTATGACGCTTATGTGACGACCACGGAGTGTAGCATTGAGGCTTTTTGCTGTCAACGGGACTTTGGTCGCACTTGCGCCGCGGCGGAAATCGGCTTATGCCATGCGAAATCAGGGCAATTCCTCAGCGCCGCGCGGCGAGCCCGGCGCGGGCGCGCTCGAGGTTGCGGCGCGCGCCGAGGTCTTCGGGATCGAGCAGGGCGATGACGCTCAGGATCTCGACGGCGCCCTGAAGGTCGCCCGCCTGGGCGCGCACGGCGCCGAGGTTGGCGCGGGCCTTGCGGCAGACGGGATGGGTTTCCACCGAGACGCGCAGGCGCCGCTCCTCCCCGGGCGGGCCGCCCCCGCGCGTGAGAAGGGCGGCCAGGCGGTCCTGGTCTTCGACGCAGCCGGGGAAGGCGGCGAGCGCGCGCCGGAAGTGGTCCTCGGCCTCGGCGAGGCGCCCCGCGGAGGCGCGCAGGACGCCGACGGAGCCGTGGGCCATCGCGCACGCGGGGTCGCCGGAGAGCACGCGCGCCCACAGCGCCTCGGAATCACTCCAGAACGACTGCTGCCGCACGCACGCGGCGGCGAGGGACGCGACGACGGCGAAGGCGGCGGCTAAAGACAGGGCGCGACGGCGCCTCAGCCCCTCGCGCAAAGCCGCCCCGGCCAGGACGGCCAACGGCAAAGTGGTGATGTACGAGTAGCGGTCGGCGACGAGCTGGGGGCCGAACTGGAATAATCCGCTCACGGGGAAGAGCAGGACCGCGTACCAGAAGGCGGACGCCGCGAGCCACGGGCGGCGGCGCCGCAGGCGCCAGCAGAGCCCGGCGGCGGCGGCGACGGCCGCGGCGCTCAGAAGAAAGCGCGGCTCGTACGGATTCATCGGCGGCCGCAGCTCGTAGAGCGGCATGAGCCCCGACGGCCAGAGGGTTTTCCGGACATAGAAGATGAGCGCGTAGCAGGCCTGGGCGAGGCGGGCGGGAAGGCCGTGCTGCTCCCAGGTCCAGCGTATGCGCTCCTGGGCCGCGATCCCGGCGAGGCCGAAGGCGAAGCTCAGCGCGAGGAGCGGGAGCTTTTCCTTGACCGCCTCGAGGAGGCCCTCGCCGCGCGGGCCGATGCGGCGCAGAGGATAAAAGTCGAGGGCGAGCAACGCCACGGGAAGCAGGAGCGCCATGCCCTTGGAGAACAGGGACAGCAGGAACAGGACGAACACGGGCGCCAGCGAGCGCGGCGGCCTGCCCGTCTCGCGGGCGCGAAGATAGGCGAGGGCGGCGGCGAGGACGAAGGCGCAGCCCATCACGTCGCGGCGCTCGGAGGCCCAGCTGACCGACTCCACGCGCAGGGGGTGGACGGCAAAAGCCAGGGCCGACAGCAAGGACGCCGCGTCGAGGCCCCAGGCGGGCTCCCCCTCGCGGGGCGGACGCGCGGCGCTCAGCAGGCGCCGCGCCAGCAGGAACATCATCCCGGCGGAGAGCGCGTGCCACAGGACGCTCTGCAGGTGGTAGCCGCGCGCGTCCAGGCCCCACAGTGTGTAATCGAGGCCGCAGCTCAGCCAGGCGAGCGGCTGATACACGCTGCCGACCTTCGAGGTGAAGGCCCAGACCCACTGCGCCGCGCCGAGGCCGCGCCAGCCGGTCTCGCCGAGCAGGAACATCGGATCGTCGTAGTTCGTCCAGCCGTGAGTCAGGCTCGGGAGAAAAGCGAGGAAGGCCGCCGCGGAGGCGAGGAGCGCGCCTTTTCTAGAAACGGACACCGAGACCGGCCTCGGCGCCGGCCTGACCGTGGGCCATCGTCGCGGCGAGGCTCAGGTAGGTGAACTGGTAGGGCGTCAGGCGCATGCCGAGGGTGAAGCGGCTCTCGAAGGTGTTCACGACGCGGCCGTTGAGCGCCGGGTCGAGGGTGGACTGCCGCACGACGAGGCGCATGCGGTCGAAGCCGACGCCCGCGTAGGGCGCGAAGAACGGCGTGCCCGCCGAGCAGACGAGGTTCGCGCCGGCGTGCGACGCGGAGAAGTCCGCGTGCACGACGGAGTGCGCGACGGCCGAGATCAGGACCTGGGGCGCCCAGGGCTTGTCCGAGGTCGCGTACAGGCCGTAGCGCAGGCCGCCGCCGGCGATCGTCAGGCCCTGGTAGGAGATGCCGCGGATGAAGCCGGAGATCTTGAAGGGCATGCCGACCTCGGCCTGCACCCAGGGCAGGCCGAACACGCGCACGCCGTTGTGGCGCAGTATGCCGTCGCCCTTCGACGGGTAGAACTGCCCGCCGAGGCGCACGCCGACGTCGAAGCCGGTCAGGCCGAGCGAGCGTCCGCTCTGGAAGGTCGCCGAGCCCAGCACGCCGCCGAGGTCGCGGGCGAAGGGCTTCAGCGAGCCCTCGTCGGCGTAGCGCGCGAACCCTCCGAATTGGTCCGCGCCCGCGAACGCGGACGAGGCGGAAAACAGGACGGCTGCGGCGAGAGCGAGGCGCTTCATGTCCGCTGATTATGCGATATCAGCGGACGAACCTCAACTCTAAACCGGGCCGCCCCCGGGAAAGAACGCGCCGCGGATCTCGGCGGCGATCCGGGCGCTCGGCGGGCGCGGATCCTCGAGCGCCTCCACCCAGTCGTAGTAGCCCACGCTCCAGGCGCGCAGGTGGCTCCAGGCGCGCCCGGGGACCGCCGTCAGGCGCGCGAGCCGGCCCAGGGCGTCGTCGACGGCGAGCGCCGTCCTCGTGGGCCACACGCGGGGGAGCACGCCGAGCAGGCCGTTGACGCGCATGAGGAAATACTTGAAGTCGCCGACCTCGGTCATGTCCATGCCCCACTTCGCGTGCATGACGCGGTAGCCGGGGATCAGGTTGCGGATGTTCCAGCGCCACTTGAAGATCGGGATGTCCATCGGATCGCGGAGGCGCAGCGGGAAATCGTAGACGACGATCGACTCCGGCTCGAACCAGATCGACCTCCCCCCCTTTTTCCAGGAGAGGCCGCTGTCGAGCTCCTCGCCCTCCTGCACGCGCTCGTCGAGGACGCCGAGCTCGAGGGCCGCCTTCGCGTCCACGAGCTGGCAGTGCATCTCGCCGTAGTCCGAGGGCTCCCTCTTCAGGTTCGTGCCCTCGTGGACTTCGTGCTTGTAGAACGGCAGGACCTTGGCCGCGAACGGCTTTCCGCCTTTATGCGTGATGAAGAGGCGGCTGCCGGCGGTATGGATGTTCCGTTCGTTCTCGAGCATCAGCGGCACGACGAGCCCGGCGCCCGTCTCCTCCTGGCAGCGCAGCAGCGGCGCCAGCCACCCCGCGCGCGGGTAGACGTCGTTGTCGAGGCACGCCGCGAGCTTCGTCTTCGCCGCGCGCAGGCCGAGGTTGCGGGCCTCGGCGCAGTTCAGGAAGCGGTCTTCAAAGATGAACCGCACGCGCGAGGCGTATTTCGACTGGAGCTTCGCGCGAAAGGGCTCCGGCGCGCCGCCCAGGACCAGGATGAGGTCCACGGGCTCGGGCGTGACGGCGAGAAGGTTGTCGAGGCAGCCCTCCGTGGGCGAGAAGCGGTCTCGGGCGGAGACGACCACGGTGCAGACGGGGTTTTGAACGCTCATGTCTCGCTCCAGTAGCTCGCGTAGTGGACGAAGAGGGCGACCGCGCAGACGCCCGCCTTTTGACGCAAGGTCTTGATCCGGCTTTCGCCCATGATCCGGGCGCAGACGACGCCGGGATCGACGAGCGTCTTGATCGCCTCCGACGCCGACGCGCTCGCCGGGCCGCGCTGCGCCCTCAGCCGGCGCAGGCCGTCCCGTATGCGCGCGGTCTTCCGGCACAGCGCGCGGATCGAGCAGGCCGCGGGATGCGCGACGAGGGCCTCGTCGGCGTAGACGAGGCGGTAGCCCTTCGCGTGCACCCGCAGGCCCCAATCGAAGTCCTCGCCCGAGGCC
>JAQTNG010000186.1 GCA_028714015.1 Elusimicrobiota bacterium
CCCGTAGTCGCCCGACCACAGCAGGATCTTGCCGCGGCAGGCGTGGCCCCAGGGCCTGGACCGCTCCGGCAGTTCCTCGATCAGCTCCGCGGTCAGCTTCGCGGCGGCGGCGGCCTTGCCCCGGCACAGCGCGATCTCGGCCAAGGCGGCGCGGGCCTTCCAGAAGCCGGGCACGCGCTTGAGCGCGGCGGCGTACTCCTTCTCCGCGCCGGCGTAGTCGCGGCGGTTGGTCAGCAGGATCTCCCCGTGCTTGTGGCGCATCCAGTCGTAGCGCTTGGGCGCCGCCGTGAGCTTCTCGGTCTCGGCGATCGCCTCCTCGCCGCGTCCCATGTTGCTGAGCAAGGTGGCGCGGAAGTAATGCGGCCACGGGGACTTCGGGTGCTTGGCGGAGAAGGCCTTGAGCGCCTCGAGGGTCGGCATCAGCTCGCGCTGGTCGGGGGAGACGAAGAAGGAGTCGATGCAGTCCTGGGTCCCCGAGGCGGCCAACAGCTCCTCGGCCTCGCGGAACGCGTCCTCGAAAGCTCCGAGCTTCACGTTGGCGCGAAAGCGCGTCAGGCCGTCGGCCATGCGGGAGTGCGCGTCGTCGCCGCGCGCCTTTCCCGAGGCGGCGTCCTTCAGGTGCGGGGCGGCCTCCTCGGGGACGCCCTTGTCCTTGAGCATCTCGCCCAGCAGCAAGGACGCCTCGGCCCCGGCCTTCAGCGCGACGGCGCGGCGCAGGACGGCCTCGGCCTTCGCGGTCTCGCGGTGGCGCAGGTACAGGCGGGCCAGGCTCATGAGGACGGCCGGGTTGTTCGGGGCCATCACGAGGGCTTTTTCATAGGACTCGATCGCCTCGGCGGGGCGGCCCTGGAGGGCCAGGAAATCGGCGAGCGCGCTCCGGGCGGCGGCGTCGGCCGGGTTCGCTTGAACGAGGTTGACCAGGACCTCGAGGGCGCGCCCTTCCTCGCCGGAGGATTGCAGGGCATGGGCGCGGGTCACGGCCGCCCGGACGGACGCCTTCTTCCCCGCGGGTTTGGTCATATCGTCTTCGCCGGCTTCAGCGCCGCGAGGACCCGCTCCTCGGTGACCGCCCCGGCGTCGGGCGAGTCGGGCGGCGTGGGGATGCCGAGCGTGCGGACCCAGTAGCGCAGGCGCGAGCCCGGGGCGGGCTTGGGCGGGATGGGGACGCCCGCGGCCCGCATCACGCCGGTGATGAGGTGGGGGTCGGAGCGGCGGCAGCCGCGGCCGGCCTTGAGGGCGGCGTCGAGGAAGCCCTTGAGCTTGGCGGCCGCGAACGGGGACTTCGTGATCCCCGGGATGTCGTGATGGTCGAGGTACAGCCGCGCGAAATCCTTGTACGCTTCCAGAAGGTTCTTCTTCTCCAGATGGATCAGCGCGCGGTTGACGTGGGCCCAGGGCTTGTCGCCGCTGATGGCGATCACGCCGGCGAGGTCCTTGAGCGCCTCGTCGCGGCGGCCGAGCCGGCGGTTGACCTCGCCGCGAAGGACCAGGCCCTCGGGGTCGTGCGGGTCCAAAGTCAGGAGCTTGTCGAGGTCGCGCTTTGACTCCTCGAGCTTGCCCAGCCCGAGCAAAGCGCCGCCGCGCCAGCACAGGGCGTCGGGGTTGTCCATGCCGGCCGAGATGTCGAGGTCCTTGATGGCGGCCTCGTACTCGCCCCACCACATCTCGAGGGCGCCGCGCCAGGCGAGGAAGGACGCGCGCGAGTGCTCCGGCACGACGACGCTCTTCACGGCTATGAGCGGGTCGGGATGGCCGACGGCCATCAGGTTCTCCGTCCAAAGGCAGCGCGCCTCCCACAGCCAGGGGCAGCGGGCGATGACGCCCTGGATCTCCTCGCGCGCCAGGCCGTACAGGTCCAGGCGCCGCAGGAGGATCTCGGCGATGTAGTACCGCATCCAATAATAGCGGGGGGAGACCTTGCTCCCGATGTCGAGCAGCTTGAGCGCCTCGAGGTCGCGTCCCGCGGCCCACTCGAGCGAGGCCAGGCAGAACTCCCGCCACGGCGACTTCAGCGCCTCGCTCTGACCACGGTCGAACTGCGCCTTGAGCATCATGTCGCGCAGCTTGCGATAGGTGATCACCGCCTCGCTGTCGAGCAGCGGGTCGATCTTGGCGAACGACGCGGCGAGGGTCTCGCCCCCGAAGTGGTCTTGGACTGGCATTTAGCGGCCGGCCTCCCGCGGACTATCCTCGAGGATAGTCATCAAGCCCCTTTCCGTCGAGGCTTCGGCTCGGGACGGTTCCCTTTGATCTCGGGCACGAAAAGAGTGAGGGCGGGGTCGAGCTCGCGCTCTTTGCGGCGGAACTCGGCGACGGTGAGCTTCAGCCGAGTCTCGTCGCGGTAGCCGTCGCCGCACTTGAGGGCGTAGAGGACGTGGGTCGCGGGGAACGCGGCCTCGAGGCGGTCGCAGAAAGCGCCGAACTTGTTCTCCTCCATCACGCGGTTGACGCCGAGGATGATGGCTCCCTTGGACGCGTCCACGGCGGCGCCGGGCTCGGTCAGGCTGCGCGCGTTCTGGACGGTGAAGCCGCGCTCGCACAGGTCGAGGTCTTCCTGGAGCATGGTCAGGATCCCGTCGATGGAAGAAGGGGCGGTCATGACGCGGTAGGCGTAGCCGGCGTCCTTGCAGCGCTTGGCCATCATGTTCCCTTCGCCGAACAGCATCGGGTGGCCGTAGGTGACATAGCCGGTCTGCGAGCCGCGGTCGAGCTCGGCTTTCACCGTCTTCCAGACCGTCTCCTGAGGGTTGGCGCCTTTCCCGCCGCCGGTGGCGATCGAGTGCACGCCGGGGAACACGGCCTCGAGCAGTTCGCGCACCTCGCGCGTGTCGGCCTGCGTGTAGACGGCGTCGCAGCGCTTGAGGGCCATCAAGGTGTTGAGCGTGACCTCGTAGGGGCGGTCGATGCCGACGCCGAGCAGCCACAGGCAGCCCGTGCCTTTCTTCGCGGCGGTGATCTTGGCTTCCTTCATGAATGTCTCCCCGGGGGCGCTGGCCGCCTTCCCGGACTTCGCGATGTGGCCCAGCGCGGCCGCCGCGGCCCCCATCAGCTCGTACGAGCGCCGGCGCGACGAGCCCGCGCCGGTCCCCTGCAGGGCCGCGCGAATCGCGTCCTGGGCCTCGTCGGTCTTGCCCTCGGCGAGCAAGGCGCGCCCGAGCTGGTAGCGGGCCTCCGGATCGCCGGTGTGCTTGGCGAACTCGGCGCGGGCCTCGGCGGCGCGTCCGAGAGAGAGCAGGACGAGGCCGCGGTCGAGGGAGCTCCCGGCGCTCGTGCCGGACAGCGCGGCGGCCCGGTCGAGGTCGGCGAGGGCCGCGTTCCAGTCGCCGAGGCGGGTGTGCAGGTAGGACCGGCCCGCGTAAGGCTTCGGGGATCTCGGGGCGAGCGTGACGGCGCCGTCGAAATCCCGGAGCGCCGCGTCGAAGTCGCTTTGGCCGGCGAGGATGGTGCCGCGCAGGCACAGCAGCTCCCAGTCCGAGGGCACGAGGGAGAGGGCCTTGTCGAGCGCGCGCCTGATCGCCTCGTCGGGCGACGCGGACTGGCCGTTGCCGTGGGAGGCTCGATCGACGGCCGTCTTGAGCAGGGGCAGCCAGGTCTGGGCCGTCGCCGCGGTCATGGCGCCTGTGAGCGCCTCGAGGTCCTGCTCCGCGGTCCCGGTCACCCCAGTCCCTTGAGGCGCTTCTCGATGGCGGGGCGCTGGTCCCACTCCAACGGCGCGAGCTGCAGCGCGCGCTCCAGATCGGAGCGGGCCTCCTTGGGGCGCTTCGCCCGCTCGTGCAAAGTGGCCCGCGAGGTCATCGCGGCGGCGGCGGTCGTCCGGCTCTGGGGCGAGGGTATGGCGAGGCAGCGTTCGATGGCCTTCTCGTAGGCCGCGAGCGCCTTGTCGTCCTGATTGATCTCGCCGTAGGCGACGGCGGCGTTGACCAAGGTCTCCGCGTCCTCGGGCGCGGACTTCAGGGCCGCCTCGAACTTCTTGAGCGCGGCCGCGTGGCCTCCCTTGAGATAAAGCTTCATGCCCTCCTCGTTCAGGCGCCGCAGGTCGGCGGGGCGCTCGTACGGGTCCTCGCGTCCGGCGGGGGCTTTCTCGATGGCGGGGGCGGGAGTGCCCGTCCCCTTGGGGGCGGAGCCTCCTCCTTTGAGGACCTTCAAGGCGCCCTCGTCCTTCGGGCGCAGGGCGAGCACGGCCTCCGCGTCCTTGACGGCTTCCTGCGTCCGTCCCAGCAGATGGTTGAGGCACGCCCGCTTGAGCAGGAGGCCGGCGTTGCTCGAGCGGGACAGCATCAGATCGAGGTACCACAGCGCGCGCACGCGCTGGCGCTCGGTGTAGAACGGCATCGCGTTCTCGGTGATCCAGTCGCGATAAGGGTCGCCCTCGCGGTCGAGCGGGCGCGCGGCCTTGCCCTTCGGCGGCGCCGGAAGAACGTCGAGAAGTCGGGGATAGAAGTCGGCGAAGGTGGGATACTTCTTTCGGTCCTTCTCGTATTCGGCGATGCGCTTCTTGAAGTCGCGCAGGTAGGGCAGGCCGCAATCCTCCTCGTGCTGCAGCTCAAGATCGGACAGGGCGGCGCTGATCTCGAGGCTGACGAGCCGGAGCATGACGGAGCGGACCATGTGCTCGCGGACGTGGTGCATCCAGTTCTGGTATTCCCGCGTCGCCTTCTTCTGCGGGGGCTGCTTGCGGGCGATGTCCTCGCCGAACAGCTCGGTCACGTTGTCGAGCACGCCGTGCGCCGCCTCGTGCCAGATGCGCGCGTGCAGGCGGTGATAGGTCGTCGTGATCGGGCCCGTCGTGTGCTCGACGGGGCCCAGCACGGAGATGATGTCGGCCAAGCCGTCCTCGCCGCGCTGGACGATGTTCGCCCCGGTGTCCGACGAGATGAACGGGGAGAGGACGAACAGGTAGCGCCCCTCGAAGGGCAGGCCGCAGTACGCCTCGATCTTGCCGATGTAGCCGGTCGCCTCGATGTCGGCCTTCATCTTCGCCAGGTCGGCGTCGAGCAGGCGAGCGTTCTTGACGAAGAAGTCCATGAACTTCGAGTCGACCGCGAAGTCGCGCATGTGCTGCAGCCAGCGCTCGAGCTCGGCGTCGCCGCCGACGTAATGCGCGAGGAAGGCGATCGAGATCTGCGAGTGGGGCTTGAGCTCGGGCAAGGGCGAGAGGCGCATCAGGCCCTGGCCGCGCTGGCCGAGGTCGAAGGCGCGCGAGGAGGGCAGGGCCCGGTGCTTGATCGCGGGATGGTCCTTGTACGGGGCGAAGTACTTGCGCGCCGCCCGGACGTACTCGATGTCCGGGTGCATGAAGTCGGTCGCGTGGGCCTTGTTCTTGGTCAGGTCCCAGGCGAGGAGCTCCATGACGCCGTCGAGCTCGAGGCGCGGGTCGACGCTGAACTCGAGCTTGGACTTGGCCGCGGCGGTCCGCTTGGGCTTGGCGGGAGAGACGGGCAAGGGGCTACTCCGTCACTTGCTTCGGCTTGGGCGTCTTGTTGTACGGCTTGGCCGTGGGCATCATCAGGAGGTATTTCTCCTTCAGCGCGTCGACCTCGTCCTTCTGTTTTTTGACGTTCTGATTCTTGGGTTCGATCGTCCGGAAGCTGGTGTGGAGCGCCGTGAACATCTTGCCGAGCTCCTCGTACTGCTGGAAGCAGGACGCGTGCTGCTTGGCGACCCGCTGGGTCTTCTGCCAGAGCAGGTCGTTGAACGCGGGCGGCATCTTCCCCTTGAACTCGGCCGCGAGGGAGGCCTTCTTGCCGGCGAGGTCGGCCTTGAGCGAATCCTCCAGCTCGAAGCACTGCCGGGTCTTGTCGAACGCCGCCGTCACCGCGCGGATCTCCTGATTCAAGCTCTGCGCCGCCTTGGCGCCGGAGGGGGAGTCGGAGGTCTTGGAGGCTTCGGAGGACAGCGCGGACTTGGGCGGCATCGGGGTCGGCGTCATGGGATCGGCCGCGAAGCCGAGGGCGGGGACGAGGAGAAGGACGACGGCCGGGAGGATCGGGATTCTCATTTATGGCCCTCTTGAGACGATTTCCCCGAGTATAACAGATATCATACTTTGCGGCTAGGGCGTATTTTGGGAGGCGAAAAGCGCCGGCGCGAGGGCGCGGGCGCGGGCGAAAAGCGCCGAGGCTTCCCGGTTTTTCCCGGTTTTTTCAAGGCACACGGCCCGGCCGATGAGCCCCCACACGTTGTTCGGCTCGACGGCCAGCGCGGACTTGAAGGCTTTGAGCGCCGCGGGCGTCTTCTCTTCCTTCAAAAGGGCCTGGCCCGCCCAAATCCAGGCCTGGGCGTAGCGCGCATGGAGCTTCAGCGCGCGGCGGATCTCCCCGAGCCCGGCCTCGGCCTCGCCCTGGCGGAGGCGGAGCTCGCCGTGCCAGGCGAGGATCCAGAAGCAGCCCGGCGCGAGCCGAAGCGCGTGATCGAGATCGGCGCGCGCCGCCGTCAGGTCTTCGGCCGCGCGGCGGACGCCGCCGCGCCAGGCGTACACCCACGCCAGGGTCTCGTCCTGGAGAACGAGGGGGCCCTGCGCGCCCATGAAATCGTAGTCGCAGGAGCAGCGCGGGTCGAGGCGCATCGCCTCGAGCAGGTCGGCGAGTCCTTTCTCGCGGGCCCCGAGCTCGACCTGGATCTGCCCGCGCAGCGCGCGGAACCACGCGTTCGTCGGCTGCATCGTGACGCCGACATTGATGTCGGCGAGGGCCTCTTCGAGGCGGCCCGCCTTGCGCAGGATCTCGGCGCGCCAGCCGCGGGCGTACGCATCGACGCCGCCCTTCTCGGCCTCGCGCGTGTCGGCGAGCGCGCCGTCCAGGTCGCCCTTCTGACGGCGGGCCTTGGCGCGCACGATGCGGGCCCAGGGCCAGGACGGATCGCAGGCGGCGGCGCTCGTCGCGCTGGAGACGGCCTCGTCGTAGCGGCCGAGGCTGCGCTGGCACTCGCTGCGCTGGACCCAGGCGGTGGCCGATTTCGGGTCGAGCTTGAGCGCGTCCTCGGCGTCTCTCAGGCCGCCCTCGAAATCCCACATGTGGCGCTTCGACTCGACGCGGCTCGACAGCGCGTCGGCCGAGCCCGGCTGGAGCTTCACGACGGCGTCCTGATCCCGGAGCGCCAGGTCGTAGCGGCCCATGCAGCGGTAGGCTTCGGCGCGCAGGGTGTAAAGTTCGGCGTCGGCCTTGCGGGCGGCGAGCAGGCCGGTGTAGACGGCCGCGGCCTCCTCGTGACGGCCCTCGCGCTGAAGTCCCCGGGCCTTCTCGACGAGCCCGTCGGGGGCCGACGGCGCGGCGGCGGGCGCGGGCTTGCGCAGAACGGCCGCGATTTCCTTGCGCTCCGCGGGCGACAGGAGGCCCGGGTCCTCGGCCGCCTTGGCGAAATCGGCGCGACCCTCCGGGACGAAGCCGTGCTTGAGGTACAGAAGGCCGCGGTAGTAGAGCGCGCGGGCGTTCCCGGGCTGGAGCTCGAGCGCCTGGTTCAGGTCGGACATGGACCCTTCCCGGTCCCCGCGGCGAAGGCGGACGGCCCCGCGCCACAGGAAGGCGTCGGCGAAGCGGACGTGAACCTCGATGGCCTTCGACAGGGATGACTCCGCCGCGGCGCCGCGCTTGAGCCGGAATTCGGCCTCGCCCTTCCAGCTCAGGATCCAGGCGGAGTTGGTTTCCAGCTTGAGCGCGCGCTCGAAGTCGGCGATGGCGGCGG
>JAQTNG010000187.1 GCA_028714015.1 Elusimicrobiota bacterium
GGGGTCCGGCCTTGGGCGCGGCGAGCGTGCCGACCATCAGTCCGTCGGCGGCCGGCCCCCGCCCGAACAGCTGATAGCCCAAGTAGCCCCAGGGAAGATAGCCGACCGACAGCTTGTCGCCGGCGGCGCCCGGCGCCCAGGAATAGACCGCGACCGGACCGGCGGCGGTGGGCGCCTCGCGCACGGGGGCGGCCAGAGCGGACGCCGCGCCCGCCGTGGCCGCGGCCAGCTCGCGCACGATCGCGGCCTGCTCGGCGGGCTTGGTCGCGTCCGCCTCCGACAGCTTCTGGAAAATGATCTCCGAGCCCGCGCCCTGTATGACGAGCACGTACCCCTTGGCCGCCTCGGCGCCGAGCAGCGACCGCGAGCGCAGGCCGCCGCCGAGCGCCAGCTCGAGCTGGCCGTCGAGGCTGCGCGCCGTGCCGCTCGCCTGGATCGCGCCCTCGACCTTGCCGATCTGAATCGCGCCGAGCAAGGAGGGCAGCATCGCCTCGGGAGCGGCGCTGATGAGCACGGCCACGTGCGCCGCGCCCCCGGCCCCGAACAAGGCGAGCACGAGGCGGTCCTCGCCGCCCAGCTGGGCGCGCAGGAGATGGGCCGTCAGCCCGTTGCGGAACACGCGCGTCTCGACGCGCCCCGACGAGCGGTAATCCTTCCCGGTCGCGTCGCGCAGGCCGGCGAGGACGTCGTTGAGATAGCCGCGCACGCCCGCGGGATTGTCGAGCGGCGCCGACGGGGCGAGCTTGACGATGAACGAGCTCGTCTCCGGCCCCTTGAGCGCGATGACCGCGCTGCGCGCCTTCCCCTGGCTGATCACGTCGCGCCAGCCGGGGGGCGCGTCGAGCGTCGGGGCGGCGGCGCGGGCCAGCGCCGCGAGGAGGAGGGGCACGGCGGCGAGGGAGTATCTCATCTGGAGCGTTAGTTTAACAGCCTCAGGACGGCGACGCAAGCCGGGGCCCGGCGGGTACGGCCTCAACGAGACCGAGCGCCGCGGCGGCCGACAGCAGATGCTTGATCGTGTGGCCGCTCAGGACCCCGATCGACGCCAGCACCTGGCGGTCGAAGCTCTCGCAGACCTTGGCGGCGGCGTACAGGATCAGGGCCGAGACCAGGAGCTTGTTGTTCAGGTATTCGGCCGGGAACATCATCAAGATGAACGGCATCAGCACGATCGGCAAGAATTGAACGAGAATGTACGGGCGAAGATCGCCCGCGCCTCGGGTTTCCGTCCAGTACCAGTACACGGCCGCGGCGACTCCGACCGCCAGCAGCGGCCGCAGAGACCGGGCTTCCCCGATCACGCGCTCCTCGAGCAGCATGGAAAACAGCGCCATGAAGGCCACGGTCATGGGCAGGCGGTCCCAGAGCAAGGTCGCAGTCGAAGGGTCGTGGTGATAATAGGCCGAGCCGAGGCTCACCAGGAGGACGCCGAGGCTCAGCGCCGTGTAGGCGCTTTTGCAGCGGGGCTCTTTTAAGCGGGGTACGCGGGTCAGGCCGTAAACGCCGACCAGCAGGAAGGGAAGGTTCGAGAACACGTCCCAAAAATTCGCGACGCCGGCGATCGCGCGCGTGTCGGCGAACAGGTGATAGGCGGGGTCCTGGGGTACGCGTCCGTGGAGCAGCGTCGCGATCACGGCGGCGGCGGCGATGAGGAGCAGCACGGCCGTGCGACGGTTAGGCGCGCGCATCCGGCTTATTTCATCATGCGCGGGCGGCTGTCGCCCGGTATCCGCGGGACGCAGCGGCCGTTGACCATGTTCTCGTCGTCGCGGCACGGGCCGGTCGGCGTGGCTTCCACGTCCGCGTTTTTCGCGGGCGTGTTGCGGGTGCAGCCGGCGAAGACCGGAGGCAGGAGCGCGCACATCATCAAAAGAACCTTCATATTGGCCTATTGTCCCGTGGGCGTAGTCTATCAGCCTCGGGACCCGCGCGCAAGGCGCATCGCTCGTCTTCGGCTAACGATAATTTATCGCTCGAGGACCAATCCGTGGAACAGCCGTTCGCGGAACTCCCGCAGATGCTCGTGGGACCGGTACCGGGAGCCGAGCCGAGCGCCGTAGAACGAGGCGGCGCAGGCGACGCCCGTCGTCGCGTAGAACATCGGCGAGGCGGCCAACCTGCCGATCATGCCCACTCCTCCATCCGGCAGAGCGAGCAGGTTGTCGAGAGCCAGAACCGCGAGCCACGCGTGCAATCCGGATCGCTTCCAGGTTTCGCCCATGATCCAACAGTACGTGAAGCCGACGACGATGAACCGGATCGCGACGCTGGCGAACACGCCGCCCCAGGAGACGGACCTCGTCACGCGCTCCGGGGCGCCCAGAAACCCGAGGACTTGGAGGACGCACGTCACCACCCACGGCACGACTCGGCTCGTGAGGCATCCGACGGAATAGGCCGCCAGGTAAACGAGAAAGAACAGTATGCCCCAACGGATCCACTCCGGACGATCTTCGCTCATCGGTCAGTCTCCTTCGCCGCGAAGCGGGACATTCGCTATCCAGCGATAGCATCTTTCAAAGCCGGGACCGGGATTTTCGCCGCGACTTCCGAATATTCGCTTTCTAAAAGCGAATAGAACGACGCCCAGAAAATAGAGCTTCCCCAGACTTCTGGTTTTCCCCAGAGGAATGACAGCGGAATGCCGGCTAAGAGGGGGAGAGTGAAAATCGCGAGCCCCGCAAGCCAAGGGCGCGGCGACTCTTGCGTGAGCCGGATGACCACGCCTCCCAGGAGGCCGGCGACGAGGCAAAACGGACCGAGCATCGGCACCGCCGCCATGAAATACCAAAGGAGCATGTAGTGCATTTCCGAAATCCCGCCGAACAGCAGGTTGGCGCCCGGCGAGAACGAGTAAATAAGAAATCCAGGCAGCGGGCCCAGGATTCCCATCGCAACGGCGAACATCAATATCTTTCGCATGTTTTGCTACTTGGGGGTCTCGAATCTCAGCAACTTGTCGGGAATATTCCGGTCCATGGCCGGCTCGTAGGTCGTCGTATCGTCGGCGCGGGAGTCCTTGCCTTTCAGCGACGAATCGATTCTCCGTATGAGAAAAGTCTTCTTGTCGATCCAGATCACCACGGGGGAATCGAGGTAATCGCCCGCAACGCGAAAGCAGTCCTCCTTGCCCAGCTTCGCGTCCGCAATCCGCTCCATCCTCGCCAAGGCCGTCAAAGGCCGCATCTTGAACGTCCCCGGCAGAAGCAGGACAGGCACGCTGAAAACGGGGCTGCGGCCCACCCCGAGAGACGCCTCTACGGCATCTCCGAGCGAATCCAATGTCCGCACTCGCGGCGCGCCGTCCCAACTCTGCGCCAGGCGCTGGACCTTCCTGCCCTCGCTCCAAATCAGGTAATGATCGGGTCCCGAGAAGTGCTCGAAGCGGAAACGGTCGGGGCGCACGAACGCGGTCGAAAACGGCTTTTTCACGACGGTCCTGCTCCCGTCGGCGCCGATGGCGGCCGTTTCCAGAACGCCCGAGTCACGGTACGACTTGCAGTTCGCGTACTCCCAGGACATGCGGGCAAGAAGCTTCTTGGCGGTGAGCTCCTCTCGACCCGGCTCGCCCGCGGCGGCCGATTGCGGCGCGAAGCCCGACATGAGAAGGCAGGCGCACCAGAGAACTGCCGGAATTGTTCGAGGCATGGGAATCCTCCGATTTACAGACGGGCGCCGCGGGCGCTGCAAGGCTTCACTCTTTCATCCGTTCGAGAATTTCCTTGATTTTCATGCCGCTGGATTTGGGAAGGCAGCCGATGCTGTTTGCTTTTTGACCGCGCGTTTGGATTTCGACGCTGTCCCAGAACATTCCGGTGTGGTAATGGTAGCCCGCGATCTTCTCCCAGGGGATGTCCTCGTCCGTGCGGCTCAACCACAAGAAACCCCAGGTTTGAATAACGATCTTCTCGGACGAAAGATGGATTTCCTGCGGGATTAAACGCCCTCGCAGCAAAAGAGTCGGCAGCAAATCGGCCTTGGCGGTGTACGCCTCGACCGTTGAAATCTTCTCTTCGCGCGTGAAACTGTGAGCGCAGTGGGGGCATTTCTTTGCCGCGGTTTTTGACAGTTCCGCGCATTCCGGGCACTGCTTCCCGACGACTCTTTTCCCGCAGGAGCGGCAGACCTCCGCGCCATCCGGCATGTCATTTAAGCATTCAGGACAGTTTTTCATAGGTTAGCTCAACGCAGACGCTGACCGGCGGCGGCCATCAGGATTTCCATGCAAGCCGCCGTCTGTTCAATCCAATGGTTCGACCGAGGATAGGTGCATGCTCGCCGTTCGCCGTCATGTTCGTTTTGCCATTCTCCCGGAACTTCCGTGTGTGCTAACTATCCTCAAGGATAGTTGATTCTCCCCGACGCCATTAATGCCGTTTCCATACAACCACCAGTTCGCTTAACGTGTCTCTGCGGTCGAACGCAGGGGCTGACCACCGGAGGCTTCAACAGTCCAACCAAACGAGGCCGCGGTCGGCACAAGCGAATGGTTAGACACCAACTCAGTGCCCACTTCTATTGACCAGCCTGTGTGAGTGCATGTGTAAATGACCATTTCCCGTTGGAAATCGCGTTGTGTACGACTCTAATCGGTAGTTTCTGTTTTTCTCAATGAAGCCCTTAATCCAGGGGCGCTCTGCACAAAAATACACTTCCTTGTCGGCGCAACGCACGATTAGCCGATTGATTGCCAGAAGCTCATTTCGCGTTACAGAGTGCCGACGCCAACCGAATGACCGAAACGAAAAGTCCGCCTTCGATTTCTCAATTCGAATATCAGGACAGATACGAATCGCGAGAGTGGGTGTGAGCGGCACAATCCTATTGAAAACGAGTGGATAGCGAGAGGTCTCCATTGCAGCCGGATAGTCGCATGTGAAGAATTCGCTATCCGGAATCTCGTTTATAAGAACTTCCCATTTGAAATTTCCAAACATCGCGATATGTTTATAAATGTTGGCGAGACCAATTGCCTGTGGGTATTTGGGATCAACTTCAATGCGGACCTTCCCAGTGCGAACAAGTTCGGTAAATGAAGTCGATCCCAGAGCGGCTGGCGCAGGGGGAAGCATTCCCTTGATTTCCAGTATATTCCCAGTCGCCTCAACGAGTTGTTGAAATGGTTCTGAATTGAGCCGCATCGCCGTTGGAGAGCAGGCAGCTATATACGCAGCAAAACCAGCAATTGTGTAAATGCACTGCGAGTCTATTTGTCCGTTCAGCAGTGCTTCAACCGCCGAGTTGTATTTCGGTTCAATGCCCTTAAGGAATTCTTCAATCGCTCCTGCGTTCTTTAAATAAGCGTTTGAACTCCCATCCTCAATTCGACAAACATCTTTAGCGCGTGCAGCAAACTGCTTAAGGTTATCCTTTCGGATTGCGTGAAGACGATTTCCCAGAACTGGGGAGTAAAACCGCTTTAGGTGCACCTGGGAGACAAAGTGATCTAGGGCCATGGGTGTCTAACGCGGAGCCTGACCAGCGGCGGCTTTAACTGTCCACCCAAACGAGGCCGCCGTCTGGTCAAGGCAATCGTTAGCCGTTGGGGTTGAGTTCTGATGACCCGTTTCGCCGTTCATGTCGTTTTGCCGTTCAAACTTCCGCGTGTGCTTTCGGCCTGTCAGAACGGTATCTCGTCTGTAAATTTGAATTTTCCCACATAGCGAAATACCGTCTTGAGCGCTTTTGTCGTGCGCTCAATAATTTTGGCGTCCTCATTCATGAAGGATATGACATCAGCACGTGCAGAAATACCAATGCCGACAGTGTCCTCCGATTCATCCCAAATGAACGAAGGGGAGCCGATATCAATCTCCTGCCCGAATTTCCTTTCGAGGAGCCAGACAGTCGGCCATTGAATCTGTTTTTTGAAATCTTCTGCCAGCACGTCGGCGCGCTCCCAATTCCGCATAATTCCAGAATAAAAAGAGTCACACTCCGATGAAAACCACTGGCAATTAGCTTCATGGAGGCGGCTGTAATCTTGGAGGGTTGAGCTGAACGCCTCTGCTTTGACGAATCGGATTCTTGAGAACGTCTCCCGCTTGTGGACGATGTAACGAGCAAGGTAGTGTTCGGAATCCAGCGGAGAGCAGGTGATTTCATTCTTCCTGAACATCAAACGTATGAGTTCTGCATCAACAACAGATACTAGGTTGAATTGATAAATAGTGGGAGCCTTCTTGCGAGCGGGCAATGCGGAAAGTTCGTATGCCTGAGCCTTAATGAGAGATGTTACCGCGTCGAAAATGGGTTTATCGTTTTGCGGCTTACCGGACACCTTGTTCATCTCTTGAAATGCAAAGACCTCGACCGCTGGGGTGCTCAGCGCCTCAGTCACGCCTAATACTTTCAATTGTTCGTGATAAAGACGAGGTTTGCCTGTTTCCGCAAGCTTATACTGCAACGCCTTATCATTTGACCACGTGTGCAGTGGCCACCACTCAGCGTTTGGATCGTTGAGGTCAATATCACGGGCGAGGAGAGCCCAGGCATTCTCTTCGTTTTTCTTGCAGCTGATGATTAAGACAGTGTAGACGGTAAAGTGCTGAACTTTCGTGACACGATAGGCGACGAGATCGATCTCGCGCACTGTTTCTTTGGAATCGTCGACATAATACTTGTTGCTTATAACCTTCCAGTTCGCGGCCTTGAGTTTTTGCGCAACTTGATTCTCAAGAACGAATCCAGTTTTGAGAATCTCCTTCGAAAAAGGTGCCGGATCCATGATTACCTCAATACGGCTAACTTTGAATTCACTCGGTCGGCCCAACTCCGGATGCCGAAGGAGCAAGATTTGGAATTGTACAGCCAAAACCAGGTAATTGCCATGGTAATCGGCGCAGCGCCGAAGCGGGAAAGGCCGCGGTCCCGGTCGGCCTAATTCCAGCGCGCGCTATTCGGGGAAGGTGAGAACGAGCTTGCCGACCGTGTCGCCGGCCTCGAGCGCCCGGTGCGCGTCCGCGACGCGTTCGACGGGGTACTCCTTGACCGGGGACTTGCTGAGGAGCCCGCGCGCCATCCAGTCGGCGATCGCGTCGAAGCCGTCCTTCGCGAGCTCGGCCTTCTCGGTCAGAAACACGACATTGAACCCCAGAACCGCCCGGTTCTTCGCCGTCATTTCGAGGGGGGAGAAGCGCGGCACCCGCAGCCAGTTCCACGCCAGCGACAGCTTCGAGGGCCGTCCTCCGCGCGGGAACATCTCGGCGAAGCCGTAAATCACGAGACGGCCGCCCAGCTTGAGGCGCTCGAACCCCGGACGAGGCGTCGTCACGCCGTTGGCGTCGAAGATCGCGTCGAAGCCGTCGGGCACGGCGGAGTCAATCGCTTCCCATAGACGCCCCGACCTCACGGCCACCGAATCCGCGCCGAACGAGAGCGCGACAGCGGCCTTTTTCGAGGAGCCGACGACGCCGAGCGTCCAGCACCCCGCGAGCCGAGCCTGCTGGAGGAGTGCGGTGCCCACGCCTCCCGCCGCGGAGTGAACGAGGAGGATCTCGCCCTTGGAGACCTTGGCGACCTGATGAAGCGCGTGGTAGGCGGTCAGGTGCACGGCGGGCACGCCGGCGCAGTCGGCGAAGGACCAGTCCGGAGGCATCGTGCGCAATTGCCCGGGCGAGACGACCTGGACGGAGGAATAGCCCCCGAAACGGG
>JAQTNG010000188.1 GCA_028714015.1 Elusimicrobiota bacterium
CCCAGGCGACGCTGACGGCGAAGGAGCCGGCGAAGGAGGCGGCGAAGCTGGAGGCGAGCGGCATGTCCGCCCTCGTAGAGAGGCTCGACGCGCGCCTGAAGGATACCCCCGCCGATCTGACGCCGAAGGAGAGCGTGGCGCTCCAGGACATGGTGACGTCCATCTCGAACCTCGACCGGGAGGGGCTCCACATGGGCATACTCAGCTCCGGCCGCGACGGCAACCAGGTCCAGCTGTTCGTCAAGGCGCCCACCAGCCTCGGCAAGACTTTGCTCGCCTACGAGGGCCTGCTTCCGTATCTGGAGGCCGAGGCGGCCGCGAGCGGCCGCAAGGTCATGTTCCTCACCTTCAACACCAAGCTGCAGGCGCAGGCGGAGTTCGACTTCCTCGCCTTCAACAAGCTCGGCTCCGAGGTCAAGTTCGAGACCTACGAAGGCCTGAAGACCATGATCGCCGAGGGCAAGACCAAGGGCGTCAACATCGTCGAGAAGTACCTGCTGCTGCAGGACGAGATGGACGCCGCGGGCCAGCAGCCCGCGCTGACGATCGGCATGGTCTCCGGCCGCGTCTCCCGCCTCAACGGCCAGACGACCGCGATCAACGACAGCAACGCGGGCCTCGCCTGGGGCATGAGCCGCCTCAACACGATCCGCGTCGAAGCCGCCGACGTGCAGGCCCAGCGGATCAAGGCCGTGGCCAAGGGCATCTCGGACGCGCACGTCGAGAAAGGCCGCCTCGGCGCGATCAAGGCCGCCGCCGACGACGTGCTCACGGCGGTCGGCCAGCTGAAGCGGGCGAAAGGCGCCGTCGAGATCGGCCTGGCCGAGAAGGCCGTCGAGAACGGCATGACCGTCCTGCGCGGGCTGGTGGAGGGCGGCGGCCTGCCGGCGTCCGAGGCGGAGGCGGCGAACACGATCCTCTCCGGGCTCGGCCGCATGCGGGACGCTCTCGCCGAGCGGCCCTCGGCCAATCCCGAGATCCGCACGCGCCTCGCCTCCGAGATGGAAAACGCCTTCAGCAGCCAGAACCGCCTGATGAACCTGACCAACACGAGCGAGGGCCTCTCGCGCCTGCCGGCCGAGGCGCGCAAGGCGCGCATGGCCCTCGAGGCCAAGATCGAGAGCCTGGGCAAGGACCTGGCCGTGGCCGAGGCGTCCGGCCGCCCCGACGCCGGGCGCCGCGCGACGGTCCTGCGCGAGCAGCTCGAGTTCGCGCGCCTCGAGAAGACGATGGTCGAGCGCTTCGACGGCGTGGACGCCTCCTCGCGCCTGATCAGCCTCGACGAGCAGATCTCGTCCATCCGCGCGGGCCAAGTCCCGGCGGAACGCCTGACGGTCAACCCCAAGCTCGCCCGCCTCATGCGCGAGTCCGTCCAGCTCGAGGCGAAGGCGACGCCCGAGGCCTCCGCCCGCCGCGCGGTCGTCGACGGCCGCATCGATCAGATGATCAAGTCGATGGGCTCGTCCGACGCGGCCGTTCTGAAGGCTTACCGGGCCGAAACCGGCCGTGCGCTGACCTTCGAGAAGCAGATCGGAGAGGCGAAGACGGCGATCGAGTCCGCGAAGGCATCCAAGCAGCCCGTCGAAGCCCTCGAGGCGCGCCTGACCGAGCTCAGCGCGGGCCGCGAGACCGTGAAGGGGCAGTTGCGAACGCTGGAGACGAATCTGGGCGCCGTCAAATCCACGCCGAAGCTCGACGGGCTCGTCCGCGAGGCGCAGACGCTCGAGTCGGGCATGACCGCCGAGCGCCGCGCGGCGCATCAGGAGTACCGGACCTTGCTCGACCGCGTGAACACGCTGAGCGACGAGATGGGCACGGCGGACGCGGGAAGCCGCCCCGGCCTCGAGTCCGAGCGCGCGACGGCCCGCGGGCGCCTGCGCGCCATCGAGCTCGACCTCAGCGCCGCGCCGGCCAAGGGCGACCTGGGCGGGACCCTGCGCCGCATCGACGTGCTGTCCTCGCAGGCCGGACGGCTCGAGCGGCAGATCACCGCGAGCGAGGCGAAGGGGGAGGGCGCGGGCGGCCTCAAGGCCGAGCTCAAGACGGCGCGCAATGAAGAGGCGGCGCTGCGCCGCGAGGCGCGGACCGAGATCATGAAGCGCTTCGACGACGTCGGCACGGACATCGTCAAGCTGACGCGCGAAGGCAAGCCCGGCTGGGACGCCCAGGTCAACCGCCTGCTCGAGCGGCGCCGGGCTCTCCAGGAGGCCTACGCGGGCGACGAGAGCGCGATGTACACCGCCTACCGCGAGATGAAGGAGAGCACGCGGCCCATCGGCGAGGATCCGCGCCTGACCGAGAAGCCCTATGAGATTCCGGGCGGCGAGGGCATGGAGCCCGGGGCGGCGCTCAAGCGCGCCGATTTCCTCATCGAGCGCGCCCGCACGGTCGAGGCGAAGCCGAAGGGCGGCGGCGCGGGCCCGCTCGAGGTTCAGCTCCTGAAGTCCCGCGTGGAGATCGAGGGCCTGTCGGCGGCGAAGGAGACCCCGGAGTACTTCGCGGCGATGGACCGCATGCGCAAGCTCGAGCTCGAACTGCTGCGGGCCGACAGCTTCCACACGGCCGACGTGATGCTCGGGAAGATCGACGGCGCCTCCTTCCTGGGATTCCTGCCTCAAATGCCCAAGTTCCTCTGGCAGGCGCTGACCGGGAAGCTGCCCTCGGCTCCCACGGAGAGCATGGGCCTGACCCGCTATCACGCCGCGAAGATGCTGAAGGCCCTCTCCGAGGACCCGATGATGCCGGCCCATCAGCGCGACAACCTGATGTGGTCGTACCTGGGCTCGATGCTGCTGCCGAAGGGCGTGGTGGGGGGCGGCTCGTACGTCCGCTCCGAGATCATCAACATGGTCCAGGGCTTCCACGACAGCGCCGCCGGCGTGCGCGTGGACAACCGCACCGGCAAGTTCAACGTCGTGCACAACGGCCAGTGGTTCGAGTCCATGGACAACGCCTCGCGGCGCTGGTGGGAGCTCGAGTACGGCACGGACCTGACCTTGCCCTACACCCACAACTCGATGAGCACGATCAAGGACGTCACCACGAACAAGAAGTCCTACTTCATCTCTCTGTCGGGCACCTCGGGCGCCAAGTTCGAGGCCCATCTGCGCGCCAACAAGATCTCCCTCGTCGGCGAGGGCTCGGCGATGCCCAAGAACGTCCTGCTCGAGGTCGTCTCCAATCCCGAGCAGAGGCTGGCGCGCGTCGTGCGGACTCTCGAGACGCAGCTGGCGGCGACCCGGGACCAGGCCGTGCTGCGCGAGACCGACATCATCCCGGCCGAGGCGAAGAAAGGCATCGAGGAGTACATGGCGGCGCGCGGGATGAAGCTCGACGATCCCCAGGTCTTCAAGATCAGCGAGGTGCCCGGCCAGGCCGCCCAGGACTTCCTGCACGGCATACGCTCGACGCAGAAGAACACCGGCCTGATCGTGCTCAGCGTCTCCGACACGCGCGCGCTCCGCCGCGTCGAGACCGAGCTGAAGAAGGCCGGCGTCGCGCAGAACGAGATCGCCAAGGTGTTCGCCGACACCGAGTACCTGCGCCTGAACGTGCCCGAGGCGAACGTCCTGCGCCAGATGAACATCGAGGGCCTGAACACCGGCCAGGTGAAGGTCCTCATACTCGACACGCGCGTCGGCGGCCGCGGCCTCGACCTGAACTTCAAGGGCGAGCGCAACTCGACGGCCCCCGGCGCCTTCCGCGGCTACACGCAGTTCGAGATGCTCGTGCTCGGGCCGGAGGAGATGTCGGCCGTCCACATGGTCCAGGCCATGGGCCGCATCGACACCGGCCGCACGCTGAACCAGGCGCCGCGCAAGTTCTCGCTGCTCATGGACATCGAAACCGCGAAGGTGGAGTCGGTGTTCCGCGGCATGTTCGAGACCGATCCGTTCTTCCTCGAGATGCGCAAGGACCCGTCGTTCCAGGATTACGCGCGCTCCCACGGCGGCCGGCTGGACTGGACCGCGGTCAACGACTACGTCCTGGCCCGCGCCGGCGACGGCACGGGCGAGGGCCAGCTCCTGTCCCAGCGCGCGGACAAGGCCGTGCGCGAGAACCTGGCCCGCCGCAACCTCCAGGTCGAGGAAAACCTGCTGCGCCAGTCCAACGTGCTCACCGACGCGCCCACGACGCTGAGCAAGAACCCCGCCCTCGACAGGATTCGCTAAACAGCGAATCCACCCGGCGCGAGCTCCCCGCGGGCCAACTGTTTCCGGAAACAGCTAGAATTGGGTATGCCTTCCTGGAACGAAGTCGAAGCGCGCCTCGCCAAGCTCGGCGTGCGCCCCCAAGACCTCGAGGAAAGCTTCACGCGCTCCGGCGGCGCGGGCGGCCAGAACGTCAACAAGGTGGAGACCGCGGTGCTGCTCGTCCACCGTCCCTCCGGCCTCGCCATACGCTGCTCGGACGAGCGCTCCCAGGGCCAGAACCGCCTGATCGCGCGCGCGCGGCTGGCGGACCGCCTCGAGGGCCTGGTCCGCGATCGCGCCGCCCGCATTCGCCACGACGCCGAGAAGACCCGCCGCACCAAGCGCGGCCGTTCGCGGAATTCCAAGGCCCGCATGCTCGAAAACAAGCGCCATCGCTCCTCGGTTAAGGGCGGGCGCGGCCGTGTACAAGGGGACGACTAATGGCTCACGCGCTCGACGCCGTACGCTTCCTGCTCAGCGACACCGACCCGGGAAAGCTGGGCATCAGCCTCGCCGAGGTCGCCTTCGTCGGCCGCTCGAACTCGGGCAAGAGCACGATGATCAACGCCCTGTGCCGCAAGGACCTCGCGCGCACGTCGAGCACCCCCGGCCGCACGCGCACGATCAACGTGTACGAGGCCGCGCCGCAGCGCCGCATCGTCGACCTGCCCGGCTACGGCTTCGCGACCGGGCCGGCCGCCTCGCGCGAGGGCTGGGGGGCGATGATCGAGGGCTACCTGTTGAGCAGCAAGACCTTGGTCGCGATCTTCGTGCTCGTGGACGCGAAGCTGGGGCCGACCAAGCTCGATCTCGAGATGCTGAACTGGCTGCAGTCCGAAAGCCTGCCGTGGCGCGTCGTCGCGACGAAGGCCGACCAGGTCAAGCGGAGCGCGGCGCTGAATCGCCGCCGCGAGGTGGCGCAGGCCGTCGGCATGACGCCCGAGGCCATGGCCTGGGTCAGCTCCCAGGAAGGCACCGGCATCAGCGAGCTGCGCAACGAGGTCGCCAAGCTCATCGGCGTCGCCGGTCAAAAAAGCTAGCGTAAGAGAGGCCGCCATGCGCACGCTCCGCCTGATCCCCGTATTCCTCGTTTTGCTCGGCGCGTCCGCGTCGGCCGCTCCCGCCGCCGACCCGAACCTGTGGCTCGAGGACGTCGAGGGCGCGAAGGCGATCGGCTGGGTCAAGGAGCGCAACGCCGGCTCGCTCAAGGAGCTCCAGGGCGACCCGCGCTACGAGCCCCTGCATCAGGAGATGCGCGCGATTCTCAACGCGGAGGACCGCATACCCGCTCCGGCGTGGCGCGGGGGGCGGATCTACAACTTCTGGCAGGACGCCGAGCACGTGCGCGGATTGTGGCGACGCGCCACACTCGCCGAATACCGCAAGAAGGACACGAAGTGGGAGATACTTCTCGACTTCGACAAGCTCGGCCGCGACGAAGGCGAGTCGTGGGTCTACAAGGGCGCCAACTGCCGCGCGCCGGGGTACACCCGCTGCCTCGTCAGCCTCTCGCGCGGCGGCAAGGACGCCGTCGTCGTGCGCGAGTTCGACGCCGAGCGCTCGACCTTCGTCGCGGGCGGCTTCGTCCTGCCCGAGGCCAAGCATCGCTTCGAGTGGCTGGACGACGGCGCGCTCCTCGTCGGCTCCGACTTCGGCCCGGGCTCTTTGACCAAGTCGGGTTACCCGCGCACGATCCGGCGCTGGGCGCGGGGGACGTCCCTGTCCGAAGCGCCGGTCGTCTTTTCGGCGCTCGAGACCGACGTGTCGGTCGAGCCCTCGTCCTATGAGAACGAGACCGGCCGGCTGGTGATCCTCCAGGTCGGCAAGACCTTCTTCGAGACCGAGTACCACCGCATGACGGCCGACGGGACGTTCCGCCGCCTCGCTCTGCCGCTCGAATCCGAGATCCAGGACTGGGACGGACATCGCCTGTACGCGCTTCTCCTCAAGGACTGGACCGTGGCCGGAGCGACCTACAGGAACGGGACTATGGTTTCGATCCCGGACGACGCCTACGACGGAAAGGCTCTCGCCGGAAAAGTAGAATCCGTCTATGCGCCCGACTCGCGCTCCTCCCTCGACTCGGCGTTCTTCCTCAAGGGGACCTTGCATCTGCTGATCCGCGAGAACGTGGTCACGCGGCTCTATACGGCGGCGCGGGGCGCCGGAAGTTCGTTCACGCGCACGCTCGTGGCCCTGCCCGACAACGGGACGATCTCGATCGCCGCCGCCGACCCGTACCGGCCCGAGCTGTTCGTCAATTACACCTCGTTTCTCGTCCCGTCGACGCTGTCGCTGATCCCGAAAGCCGGAGCCGCGCCCGAGACGCTCAAGAGCCTGCCCCCGCGCTTCGACGCCTCCGGCTTCGAGGCGGTTCAGCTCGAGGCGACGAGCGCCGACGGCACGAAGGTGCCTTATTTCCTCGTGCGCCGCGCGAGCGCGCCCGTCGACGGCGCGACGCCGACCTTGCTCTACGGCTACGGCGGGTTCCAGGTCGTGTACGGCCCGTTCTACCTCGAGACCGCGGGCAAGGCCTGGCTCGAGCGGGGCGGCGCGTACGCGCTCGCCAACATACGCGGCGGCGGGGAGTTCGGCCCGGCGTGGCATCAGGCCGCGCTCAAGAAGAACCGGCCGCGCGCCTTCGAGGACTTCGAGGCCGTCGCCTCGGACCTGATCGCGCGCCGCCTCACGAGCCCTCGGCGCCTGGGCATCATGGGCGGCAGCAACGGCGGCCTGCTCGTGGGCGCCGTGATGACGCGCAGGCCCGAGCTTTTTCGCGCCGTCGTCTGCCAGGTGCCCCTGCTCGACATGATGCGCTACCACAAGCTGCTCGCGGGCCACAGCTGGATGGGCGAATACGGCGACCCGGAGGGGGAGGAGCACGACGCGATTCTGAGCTACTCCCCGTACCAGAATCTTAAAAAGGGCGTGGCCTACCCGCGCGCCTTCTTCGTGACCTCGACCAAGGACGACCGCGTCCACCCCGGCCACGCGCGCAAGATGGTCGCGCGCCTGCGCGAGCTCGGCGGCGATCCGCTGTACTACGAGAACATCGAGGGCGGCCATGGCGGCGCCGCGGACCTCGAGCAGCGCGCCAAGCGCACGTCGCTCGAGTATTCCTACCTGTACCGCAGCCTCATCGACTAAGGTAGAATGAAAAAATGAGCCAGCTCGCAGGCGTCCGCGACCGACTGCTCTTCGTTTTCGCCCTGCTCGTGGCCGTCGTCGCGACGGGCACCGTCGGGTACCATTTCATCGAGGGCTGGCCCCTGTTCGACGCCCTTTACATGACGGTGATCACGATCGGGACCGTCGGCTACGGCGAGGTCCACCCGCTGAGCCATGCCGGCCGCGTGTTCACGATGTTCATGATCGTCGGCGGGATCGGCATGTTCACCTACGGCTTCACGGCGATGACG
>JAQTNG010000189.1 GCA_028714015.1 Elusimicrobiota bacterium
GGTGAGCGCCCTCGCCGTCATGACCGCGGCCTGCTCGTCGCAGAGCCCGAGCCACGCCGATTGGCAGGAGAGCTCGAGCGGGTAGTCGTACTTCTCGATCTCCAGGCGCTCGAGGCTGGAGACGATCGAGGAGAACAGGGTCTTGCCGCAGCCCTGGATGCCGTCGACGACGGCAACCCGGCGCGCGATGGCGGCGTCGCGGATCAGCTTCACGACGCCCTCTCCCCGAGGCTCTCGTGGAGGTGCCGGTCGTATTTGTAGATGCGGTCCATGACGCGCATGAGCTTCAGGGCGTCGGCGGTGGTGCCCACGCGCACGGGCTCGTCCTTCTGCACCGCGTCGAGGAACTGGCCGACCTCGTTGTCCCACGAATTGTTGATGTCGAAGGTCTGGTGCTCCTCGTCGTTCCAGGTGGCGGCCGGCGCCGTGGTGCGGTTCTTGGCCACGGTCAGGGTCTCCTGGCCGTAGGTCCCCGAGCTGGTGAGAAGGCCGTTGACGACGATGTAGCCTTTTTCGAGAAAGATCTCGATGGAGAAGAGGTGCCGCCACTGCGACATGGTCGAGTGGAGCGAGGCGACCAGGCCGTCCTTGCGCTTGAAGATGGCGAAGACGTTGTCCTCGACGTCCAGGTGCCAGTACAGGTTGGAGACCGTGGCCATGACCTCGTCGAAGTCGCCCGCGAACATCAGGAACAGGTCGAGCATATGGATGCCCTGGTCCATCATGATGCCGCCGCCGGCGAGCTCTTTCTTCGAGCGCCAATCCTTGAAGAAGTTCTGATCCACGCTTTTCCCGTAGCGGCCGCGCATCCACAGTATGCGGCCGTAGGCCCCGGAGTCGATCATCTTCTTGGTCTCGAGGATGCTGTCGTGGTGGCGGTGGTTGAAGCCGTACATCACCTTGCGTCCCGAGGCGCGCTCGGCGGCGATAACCTCTTCCACGTCGGCCGCCGTGAAAGCCGGCGGCTTCTCGCAGAAGACATGCTTGCCGGCCTTCAGGGCCTTGAGGGTCAAGGGCTGGTTGTGGAGGTTCGGCGTGCAGATGAAAACGGCCTCGACGCGCGGGTCGGCGATCAGCGCCTCCGCCGAGTCTTTGCGCTCCGGCCCCTCGAGCGCGGAGACGGCGTTCGGCTCGAAGTAGGCGACGATCTCCGCGCGCCCGCTCTTGGCCAGGGCCTCGGCGCGTATGCGCCCCATCTTGCCCGCGCCGATGATGCCGACGCCGGTCACCTGGCGGCCTCCGCCGCCTTCAGGGTGTCGAAGTAGCCCCGGCAGAAGGCCTTGAAGTCCTCGTCGAGCGGGCGGCTTTCGAGGAACAAGTCACCGGGCTTCCTTATGAGCACGAAGCGGGCCGTGGCGGCCGTGACGTTCTTCTTGTCCTTGGCCAGGGCGGCGAAAAAGAGGTCGAGGGAGACGGGAGTCCTCTCGAAGCCGCGCATGTTGGCCAGCAGCATGGGCCGCAGCTCCGCGCAGAGGGCGGCGTCGAGGAGCCTGAGCCTGGTCGAGTACAGGTTGGCCATGTCGAGGCCGATCGTGACGGCGATGCCGTGGGGCACGGCGTAGCCGGTGGCGCTCTCGATCGCGTGGCCGAAGGTGTGGCCGTAGTTCATGACCAGTCGTTCCTTGCGGTCGAACTCGTCGAGCTCGATGAGGCCCTTCTTGATCTCGAGCGAGCGCCGCAGGGTCCCGGCCAGAAGCTCGGGGTCGGTCTGCAGGCGCGGGTAGTCCCGGGCGATGGCGCGCGCGTCGTCGAGGCCGCCGATGATGTGGACCTTGATCATCTCGCCGATGCCGGAGCGCAGATCGGGCTCGGAAAGGGTCTTGAGGACCTCCACCGAGAGCCGGATCTCCTCGGGCGGGGTGAAGGTGCCGAGCTGGTTCTTGTGCGGGCCCACGTTAACCGAGGATTTGGAGCCGATGCAGGAATCGGCCTGGGCGAGCAAGGTGGTCGGGTGGAAGCGCCAAGGCACGCCGCGCAGCAAGGTCGCGGCGAGAAACGCGGTGATGTCCTGGACGACGCCGCCGCCGACCGCGACCAAGGTGTGCCCCCGCTTGATGCCGTGCTCGATGAGGTGCACGGCGTAGTCCGGGAAGCGCTCGAGCGACTTCGCGTCCTCGCTCGCCTTGATGCGCAGGACCGAGCGCCCGGCCAGCGCCTTCGCGAGCGGCCCGGCGTAGAGTCCGGCCACGCGCTCGTCGATGAGGAGATGCTCGCCGTCCTTGAGCCCGTCCTCGAGGCCCGCGAAAGGGCGGCCGAAGATCACCCGGTACTCGCCGCGATGGGATCGGACGGTCAGGTCACGCACTCGTAAATCCCCCGTCGACGACCACCTGCTGGCCGGTCAAATAGGTGTTGTCCCGTCCGACGAGGAAGCGGGCGACGCGCGCGATCTCGGCGGGCTGAGCGAGCCGCTTCATGGGCACGCTGGCGGCCATCTTCTTCATGCCCTTGGCTCCGAGGATGGAGCGCGTCATGTCGGTTTCCACGAAGCCGGGGGCGAGCGCGTTGACGAGCACGCCGTGGGGCGCGTACTCGAGGGCGAGGGCGCGGGTCATGCCGAAGAGCCCGAACTTGCTGGCCGAGTAGGCGGCGCGGCCCTCGCGGCTGACCAGGCCGAAGACGGAGGTCACGTTGAGCACGCGCCCGGAGCCGCGGCGGCGCATGCCGGGCATGACGGCCTGGCACAGGCGGAAGGCGGCGTCGAGGTTCACGCGCAGTATGCGCTCGAAGTCGGCGGGGTCGTAGCCCTCGAGGGGGCCGATCTTGTTGACGCCGGCGTTGTTGATCAGCGCGTCGAAGCCGATCTTCGCGGCCGTTTCACAGAGACTTTCGACATGGGCCGTTTCGGTGAAGTCGCAGGCGAGATAGCGGCAGCCGCCGGGGGCGCGTCCCTTGGGCGCGGTGCCCGTCACCCAGACGCGCATTCCGGCCTTTTTCAGCTCGAGGGCGATGGCGGCGCCGATGCCGCGGGTGCCGCCGGTGACGAGGGCTTTAATCATAATAAGGAAAGAACGGCGACGTCCGTTCAATCAATGAACATTATAGGACGCCGGCGGGGGGGGCGTCAACCGGGCTTATTTCCGGGCCGTCACGATCCACTCCCGGACCTCATGTTTGCGGTTGCGGTCCGTGCGGATCAGGCTGTCGTACTCGAGCGAGGAGAAGCCCGCGTACAGCTTCGGGAGTTCCTCTTCGGAGGTCAGCCGGATCAGGCCGTAGTCCTGATGCAGCGCTTCCTTGGGCATGCCGGTCATGAAGGCCTTGGAGAAGAGCAGGCCCCCCGGCTTGAGCACGCGGCGGGCCTCGGCGAGTATGCGCAGCGAGTCCTCCCAGGAGTTGGCGTAGATGCACTCCACGTCGAGGACGCAATCGAAGGAGGCGTCCGGATACGGGAGCTTCGAGGCGTCGCCCAAGGTCAGCTCGGCCTTGAGGCCCTCGCCGTCGAGGCGGCGGCGAGCGCGGTCCAGCGCGACGGCGCTTCCGTCGATCCCCGTGGCGGAGAAGCCTTCGCGGGCGAGGAACCAGAGATTGGCGCCGGGCCCGCAGCCGAGTTCAAGGAAGCGCACGGCGGCACGGTCGGGAGCCTTGTAGAAGTTTCGGGCGACGAAGCGCACCAGCTCCTCGGGGGGATAGCGGCCCCATTCGTTCTTGCGGAAGAGCTCGTCCCAGCCGGGGTCCCACATGCGAAGCATTCTACCACGCCGGCGGCTATGATAGAATCGTCTTCCTCATGAAGACGATCGCCAAGGCCCTGCTCAGGGCGGCCAATATCATACCCGGTCTCTTCGGCTTCGAGCTGCGCGCCCTGCGCAAAGGCCGCATGGAAGTGTTCGACACGCACATGCTGCGCTCGTACTACGAGGTCAACCCGATCATGAGGCTTTACCGGGAAGCCCTGCGGCGCTGCAAGGGCGAGGCGAGCGACAACATCTACAAGCAGTTCCGCTTCTACGCCTACGCCCAGCTGGCCGAGTACGCGGCCAAGGCCCTCCCCGACAAGGATTTCGCGGAGTGCGGCTGCTGGAAGGGCCATTCCACGCGGATGATCGCCACGATCATGAAGGAGGCGGGCGCGCGAGGACGCTTCCTCGTTTTCGACTCTTTCGAGGGCGGCCTTTCGGAGTTCGGCGCCGACGACGTCTCGATGCTCGGGCCGATGACGCCGGAGCAGATCAAGGTCCAGCGCGAGCTGTTCCGCTCCGGCCTGGACGAGGTGAAGGGCAACTTGAGCGAGTTCGACTTCATCGACTACTACGCCGGCTGGATTCCGGAGCGTTTCGCCGAGGCCGCCGGACGCGAGTTCGCCTTCGTCAACATCGACGTGGACCTGGCCGCCCCCGTGCGCGACTCCCTGCAGTTCTTCTATCCGCGCCTCGCGCGCGGCGGCGTGATGACCTTCGACGAGTACGGCTACACCTATTACCCGGGCGTCAAAAAAGAGGTGGATCTCTTCTTGGCGAACGAGAAGCCCCAGTTCTTCTTCGAGCTGCCCAGCGGCGGGGCCTTCCTCATCAAGTAGGCCGGGCTGCTAGAGCCGGTAGCGAAGCGCGATGTGCTTCATGGCTTCCGCGCGATCCGGATTGAGCCGCGCCCAGTCGGCGCAGAGACGCGCGTAGGCGTCCGGGTCGGTCACGACGCGCCCGGTGCGGAACTCGGCGCGCTCCGTCGAGAATCCCGCCTTGAACTTGAGAAGGGGATCGTCGGCCGCGGTCGTCTTGCCGCCGCCGAAATGGATCTCCTCCCGCCCCGAGCCGAGCTGGTCGACGATCACGGCGTGACGCAGGGCGTTGTTCGGGCCGAGCTTCTGGAACTCGCGGGGGCTCGAGGACAGATGATAGTGCGCGAAGCGGCGCGACAGAAGGATCAAGGCCGCCCCGATCGTCCGGCCCTCGTGACGCGCGAGATAGACGCGCCAGCGGCCCGGGCCGAGCGAAGCGACGCGGCGGAAGTAGCCGGCGTCGAAACGGTACTCCTCCGCGGCGGCGAGCTCGCCCATGCGCTCGCCGTAAAGCCCGGCGAGCTCCTCGAGCGCGGCGGCCTCCTCGGAGGTCTCGACGCGCACGCCGGCCTTCTCGGCTTTGCGCACTTTGCCGCGGCAGTCCTCGGTGTAGCCGCGCACGATCTCCTCCAGGGGCCGGTTCAAGGTCAGGCGGACGGTCGCGCGGTTCAGGGATTGCTCGGCCGGGGCGCGCACCAGGCGCTCATTGCCGAGCAGAGGATGGAGGCGCAGAAAGCCCGCGACGAGGCCGCGCTCGCGCTGCGAGCGGGCGAAGGCGGCCCACGCCTCGTCGAGGAACGCCGGATCGTCGCTCGACGCCAGCGGCCCGCCGTAGCCGTTCGGCGTCTCGAAGTCCGACAGGGCGCCGGCTCCCGGGATGGCGCGCGCCAAAGAAGCGAGAAAGAAGAGGCGCCCGCCCGATTCGTAAAAGAAGGCCTCGGCGCGCGCGCCCGGGCCGGAGTGGAGGTCGGCGTAGCGGTGATCGAAGTAGATGTCGTCTTCGTTCAGGCGGCGCAGGACCTCGTCCCACTCCGGCCCGGGCGCGACGACGCGGCCGCTCATTCCACCGACTCCCAGCGCACCGGCTCGTCCTCGCTCAGCGCGCGCTTGAGGCGCTTGCCCAGGAGCTTGTCGAGGTCCGCGGGCGCCACGGCCCCGCCCGGGCGCTTGCAGGCCAGCATGGCGCGCTCGAGCAAGGTCCCGGCGGGAAGGTCGCGGGCCGCCACCACGCTACGGCGTATGCCGTCGCGGTTGCGCACCTCCGACGGCGTCGGCCGCTTGATCCCGTCGCCGAGCATCGCTTCGACGCGGCGCACCGAGCGCACGAACTCCGCCAGCTCGGCGGGATCGAGGGAGGCCTTGTGGTCGGGGCCGGGCGCGGAGCGGTCGAGCGTGAAGTGCTTCTCCACGACTCCGGCTCCGAGCGCCACGGCGGCGATCGCCGCGACGGAGCCCGTGGAGTGGTCGGACAGCCCGACGGGCAGGCCGAGGGCCTCGCGCAGGGAGACCATGGCGCGGATGTTCATCTCCTCGTCCGGCGCGGGATACTGCGAGGTGCATTGCAGGACCGTGATGTCCTGCGCCCCGCCGCGGCGCAGGGAGGCGACGGCCTCGCGCACCTCGGCCAGGTCGCTCAGGCCCGTCGAGAGGATGACGGGGCGCTTCTTGCGCCCCACGTGCTCGAGGAGCTGGGGATGCGTCACCTCGGTCGAGCCGACCTTGATGATGGGCATGGCGAGCTCGTCGGCCAGGAAGTCGAGGCTCTCGTAGCCGTCGGGAGTCGACAGGAAGAGGATCCCGCACTTCTTCGCGTGGGCCTGGAGACGGCGGAAGACCTCGAAGGGAAGGGCGAGGCGCTTGGAGAGCTCGTAGCGCGATTCTGACGCCGAGGTCGTCTCCTTGATGTAGTCCACCTTATAGGCGAAGCGGCCCGTGATCTCGCCCGGCTTCCAGGTCTGGAACTTGACCGCGTCGGCCTTGGCGGCGGCGGCGACCTCGATGAGCTTCATCGCGAGCGCCTCGTCTCCGTCGTGGTTGACGCCGGCTTCGGCGATGATGAAAACGGGCTTGGGCTCGGACGGGCTCATCGGAGGCTCCTTTCGAAATCGAGGACGGCATCGGCGACGCGGGCGATCTCGGCGGCCCCGCAGCGCTGGTCGACGGGAAGGCTCAGGACCGAGCGCGAGAGCCGCCCGGACGCACCCTTCGAGAGAGACGCGGGCAGAGTCCAGTGGACCGGGGCGAAGATGCCGCGGCCGCGCAGGAACGCGCGCAGGGCGTCCCGCCTTCCGTCGGGGACGGCGACGGGCAGGAACAGAGGCACGGCCCGCGCCGAGAGGATCGGGCGCAGGGGCCGGACCGCGGCGCCCGACAGCGCGCTCGCGAGCGCGGCGTAGTTGGCGCGGCGCGCCGCGGCGAACGCCGCCAAAGGAAGCGCTTCGGCCAGGGCCAGCGACACTGGAGCCGCCGACTCGAGGCGCGTGGACAGCTCGCGGCGCGCGGAGGCGAAGAGGCGCACATAGGCGGCTTCGGCTTCCGGGGGCGTGCGGCCTTCCAAGAATTCGCGCTTCAGCGTCCCCGCGCCGAGGGCGGCGAGGCCGGCCTCCGCCGGGGCGGGATTGAGCCCGATCCTCAGCGGGCGGCGCGCGCGGACGACGGCCCCGTCCGGCACGGGCAGGAACTTGCGCAGGCTCGTGAAGGCGTAGTCCGAGGTCTGGCGGGCGGGCGGGATCGTTCTGAGGAGATGCAGTGACTGGACCCAATCCGATATCAGCACGGCCTTGGGGCGGGCCTTGCGCACGGCCTTGGCCCATTCCTCCGATTCGCCGAAGCCGAAATAGTCGAGGAAGACCGTCGCGGCCGCGCGCCCCGAAAGCTCGAGGAGCCGCGGCATGTCGGGGCGTAGGTCCTCGCCGACCGGATAGAAGGCCGCGCGGGCGCCCGCGGCCTCGAGCGCGGGGAGGATCGCCTCCGCGCAGAGGAAGTCGGGCAGGAGCACGGTTTTCCCGCGAAGGCGCGCGTCGTCGAGGCACAGACGCAGGGCCGAGCGGCCGGAGGCGGGGAGGGCGTCGTTTTTGCCCAGCTTCAGCGACGCGGC
>JAQTNG010000190.1 GCA_028714015.1 Elusimicrobiota bacterium
TAGAAACGGCGGTTGGCCGACTGCACCCGCAGATCGGAGTCCAGTATGACCAAAGACTGATCCATGACGTCCTGGAGCTGGAGCAGGGCCCGCTTGGCGACGTCGGCGTCGAGAAGCGCCAGCACGACGCCCTCGATCTTCGCGCGCGCGCTCTTGTAGGGCCGTAGGCGCAGCTTGTACCAGCGCCCCGCCTTGCCGGGAATCTCGATCTCCTTGTAGCTGGAAGTCTTGATGACCTCCAAGGCCGTCTCCTCGAGGTCGGGTATGCCCAGCCTCTTCTGGATGTCCAGGATCGAGCGCCCGACGTCGCCCGGGGTGAGCGCCAGCGGCGTGTCCTCCATGAGCGTGACGCGACGGATGCGGAGATCGAGGCCCAGCAGAATGATGGGGATGTTGAGGCTCTCGAGAATGTTGTCCAGGTCGCCGCCGAGCTGCACGAGCGCCGCGTTCTGCTTGCGCAGCTCGTCGTTGAGCGTGTTCAGCTCCTCGTTCGTGGTCTGGAGCTCTTCCCGGGAGCTCTCGAGCTCCTCGTTCGTGCTTTGCAGCTCCTCGTTGCTCGAGACGACCTCTTCGTTGGCGGCGTTGAGCGCCGTGTTGCGGCTTTCCGACTCCTCGATGCGGGATTGGAGATAGGCCTTGGTTTCGACCAGCTCCCGCTTGAGCTTTTGAAAGAGCCCGCTCCGGGGCTCCTTGGCCGGCCTGCCCCCGGCGGCCGCGGCGCCAGCGGGCGGGGCCGCGAAGGACACCAGGCAGTAGCGCTCGGTCCCGGGGGAGCTTCGAAAGCGACGGCCTCGAGGTTGATCAGGCGGCTGCGGCGGTCCAAGCGAACCCACAGGCTGTTTTTTCGAACCGGCGCATGAACCGAGAAGGCCTTCTTGATGAGGAACTGAAGGTCCAGGCGCAGGTCCTCGGGAGCCATTCGAAGAAGGTTCAGGCTCGCCTTGCCGGGCGACGTCTTGAGATAGCGGCTGGTGTCGCCGCGGAACTGGAGTATGTCCAGGTCGCGGTTGACCACCACGCCCGCCGGAGCGAAAAGATTCAAGGCGAGCCGGTCCGCGACGGCGAGCGCGTCCGTCGGGGGCGGCTTGGGCGCGTGCGCGGGGACGGGGGCGGCCGCGCCCGGGCCCTTGGCTCCGGCGAGGCGGCCCGCGACGAGATGGAGAGGGGAGACGCGGGCGGGCTTCTTCGTGTAGATCTTGAGCTTCTTGTCCGCTTCGGCGAACAAATTCGAGGCAGTTCCGGCGGTTTCGGCGCTGCCCAGGATCAGAAAGCCCGACGGTTTGAGCGCGTAATGGAAGGTGGCCAGCACCGTCTTCTGAAGGGCGGGCTCCAGATAAATGAGAAGGTTGCGGCAGCTGATCAGATCCTGGTTGGCGAAGGGAGGGTCGGCGGTGACGTCATGGTGGGCGAAGGTGCACATGTCCCGCAGACGCTTGGTGACCTGATAGCCCTGGCCGGTCCGGACGAAGTAGCGGCCCAGGAGCTCGGGGCTCACGCACGAGGCGACGCTCTCCGGGTAGAGCCCTTTGCGCGCCTTGGCGGCGGCCTCATCGCTGATGTCCGTCGCGAAAATCTGAGCCGGGACCATTTCGGCGCGCTTCCGCATGAACTCCAGGTAGGAGATGGCGATGGAGTACGCCTCCTCGCCCGACGCGCAGCCGGCCACCCAGATGCGGACCGGCGCGCTGAGACCGTGATTTTTGATGATGTGGGGGAAGACCTTCCGCTTCAAGGCCTCGAAAACCTTGGGATCGCGGAAAAAGGCGGTGACGCTGATGAGCAGGTCGTTGTAAAGAGCGGAGACCTCCGCCGGCTTCGCCTTGAGATGCTCCAGATAGTCCTTCAGCCTGCCGATGTTGAGCAGGAACATGCGGCGGGAAATGCGCCGGCGCATGGTGGAGGGCTTGTACAGGGAGAAATCCACGCCGGCCGCCGCGCGAAGCAAGGTGAAAATCTCCACCAGGGCGCCGGCGTCGGCGAACAGGACGTCCTCCGGGGCGTCCGGCTCCCGCAGCAGGGGATGACGCCCGAGCCGGGCCAGCTCCCGCGCGATGGCCTTGGGCGGCAGCACGAAGTCGGCGCAGCCGGCGGCGATGGCGCTGCGGGGCATGCCGTCGCAGGCCGCGGATTTCTCGTCCTGGACGCAGGTGACGCCGCCCGCGGCCTTGATCTCCTCGAGGCCGATCGTGCCGTCCGACGCCATGCCCGAGAGGATGATCCCGACCGCCCGGGACTTCTGGTCCTCCGCCAGGGAATGGAAAAAGGAATCGATGGAGGTCCGCTTGCCGGCGGTCGGCGGCGCGAGCCTCAGCTTCCCGTGCCGCAGCGTCATGACCGTGTTCGGAGGCATGACGTAGACGGTGTTCGCTTTGACCTGAACGCCGTCCTTCGCCTTCTGCACCGGCATCGCGGTCGCCCGGCCGATGATGTCGGTCAAATGGCTCTTCTGAGCCGGGTTCAGGTGCAGCAGGAAGACGAAGGCGAGGCCCGTGTCGTCGGGGAGATGCTTCAGCAGGTCGATGAAGGCGTCGACGCCGCCGGCGGAGGCACCGACGCCGACGATCAGCGCGGGCGCGGAAGCCGCGGCCGCCGTCGGGACCTCGGGGCGCTTGATTGATTTCCTCATGAGCCTCGGCGCATTATCACATTTCTTCGGGTATTTCCGCCTCTGTCACGCCGGCGGCAGAAAATCGTGACGCGCCCGCAGTGGCCGCGCCGCGGCGGTTTGCCTAAAATGGCTCACGCGCACGATCGATCGGGGGCAAAGATGAAAATGCACCGGAGCCGCAGCCTGCTCCGAGCCGTCGCGGCTTTCGCGGTCTTGGCCGTCCTCGTTCCCGCGTCGTTTTCGGCCGCGCCCGATCCGGCCGTCGACTATCCTCTCGAGCGCGGCGCCGACGCCGGCCGGCAGTGGCAGGACAAGCTCGGCCTCAACGCCGAGCAGGTCCGCAGGTTCACGGCCCTGGAGAACGAGAAAGCCGCGCGGCTGAAGCCCCTTCGCGAGCTGCTGCGCAACGGCCTGGTCCAGCTCCAGGCGCAGCTGGCCGGGAACGCGCCCGAAAGCGACGTGAAGGACACGCTGCAGCAGCTGCTGCAGGTGCACCGGGCCATCGCGGAGCGCAGCGAACAATTCGACGCCGGGCTGGAGGCCTTCCTGTCGCCCTCCCAGCGCGCGAAGCTTCTCGTGTGGCAGTCCCTCGGCGGCCCGTACGGCTACGCGGCGCGCAGGCTCGACCCCGCGGCCCGGGAGGAGCCTCGCCTGGAGGACGGCGAGCGGGACTAGCCGCGCGCCGGATTCGCGCCCGACCGAAGAGCGCCCCGGGGTTCGCCCCGGGGCGCTCTCATTCGACCGTCACGCTTTTCGCCAGGTTGCGGGGCTGATCGACATCGCAGCCCCGCAGATCGGCGATGTGATAGGCCAATAGCTGGAGCGGGAGGATGTTCAGGATCGGGGAGAAGTGCTCGCCCACGGGCGGAAGCTCCAGAATGTGGTCGGCCCGCCCCCACAGGCGGCGCTCTCCCTCCGTGCACAGCGCGATCATCCGGGCTCCCCGCGCCTTGGCCTCCTCGATGTTCGACAAGGTCTTCTCGAACACGTCCGACTGCGTGGCGATCGCCACGACCGGCATCTGCGGATCGATCAGCGCGAGCGGGCCGTGCTTCATCTCTCCGGCGGCGAAGCCCTCGGCGTGGATGTAGGAGATCTCCTTGAGCTTCAGCGCCCCTTCCAGGGCCGTCGGGTAGTTGACGCCGCGGCCGATGTAGAGGATGTGCTCGGCTTTGGAGAGCTCCTGCGCGATCGCGCGAATCTGCGCGTCGAGCTTCAGCGTCTTGCGCAGGAGCTCCGGGAGGCTTTGGAGCTCCTCGGCCCAGTCGTGCGCCTCCTTGTCCGGCATGAATCCGCGCGCCAGCCCCGCGTGAAGGGTCAGCAGGCTGAGGGCGGTGAGCTGGCCGGCGAAGGCCTTCGTCGAAGCGACGCCGCACTCCGGCCCGCAGTAGGTGTGGAAGTTGAAGTTCGCCTGGCGCGGGATCGCCGCGCCGAGGGTGTTCCCGATGGACAGGACCTGAAGGCCGGCGCTCTGAGCCTGGCGCATGGCGGCCAGCGTGTCGGCGGTCTCGCCCGATTGGCTGATGGCGATCACGAGCGTTTTCGGCGCGAGGACGGGATGGCGGTAGCGGAACTCGGAGGCGGTCTCGATCTGCGTGGAAATTCCGGCGTGGCGCTCCAGCAGGTATTTGCCGACGATGCCGGCGTGCCACGACGTGCCGCACGCGAGTATGTGGACGCGCTCCGTGCTCCGCAGCATGTCCGGCGTCAGGCCGGTCTCTCTCGTCATGACGCCGTCGTTGAGCGGAAAGAGGCGGCCGCGCAGGGTGTTTTCGACCGCGCGCGGCTGCTCGTGGATTTCCTTGAGCATGAAGTGGCGGTACCCGGTCTTCTCGGCGGCCGTGCTGTCCCATTCGATCACGATCGGCGTCTTCTCGATCTCGCGCCCCAGGGCGTTGAAGAACGAGCAGCGGTCATTGCGCATCACCGCCGACTCTCCGTCCTCCAGGTACACCACCCGCCGCGTGTGCGTCAGCAGCGCGGGAACGTCCGACGCGATGAAGTTCTCCCGCTCCCCGAGCCCGATGACCAGCGGGGAGTCCTTTTTGGCGGCGACGATGACGCCGGGGGCGCGAGACCAGATCGCGGCCAGCGCGTAGGCGCCGCGCACCTTCTTCAGGACCGCCCTCACGGCGTCGGCCAGCGCGGCCTCCGTGAGCCGCTGCGAGAGGGGGCCGGCGGCGTCGTATCCCTTGAGCTCTTCCTCAATAAGGTGGGGGAGAACCTCGGTGTCGGTCACGGATGTGAAGGCGTGGCCGTTTTCGGACAGGAATTCCTTGAGCGGCATGTAGTTCTCGATGATGCCGTTGTGGATCACCGCGATCCGGCCGGCGCAGTCGGTATGCGGGTGCGCGTTGGCCTCGGAAGGCCCGCCGTGGGTCGCCCACCGCGTGTGCCCCAGCCCGAGAAGGCCTCCGATGGGGCGGCGCGCCAGCAGGTCGCCGAGGTTCGAGAGCTTCCCCACGCTGCGCGCGACGCTCAGTTTGCCGTCGCAGACGACGGCGACGCCCGCGGAGTCATACCCGCGGTACTCGAGCCGCTTCAGCCCATCCAGAAGGATCGGCACGGCCTGCTTCGATCCGGCATAGCCCACTATTCCGCACATGGGCGGATTATAACGGGGCCGCCCGCGTTGATCCATGGCGGGCGCGTAAAATCTGCGCGTGATAATTGTGGCCAAGAGGTTCGCGAGAGTGTTACGCCCCGGTCCAGAAACGCAAATATCATGTTGCTACGATCGTTTGGAAGCCGGCCAAGGAGAGAATTCCGATGACACGAAAAGACACGACCGAGACGCGGGAGCACGGCGCCGCCGAGTATCCCCGGCGCGAGAACGTCGCCGTGATTGAGGCGCCCGCCGCCGCCGGCGGGGGCGAGGACATCCTGGAGACGCTGCTGCGCAAATTCCCGACCCGCGACGCGCGCGTCGCCGTCATGGGCCTGGGGTATGTCGGCCTGCCGCTGGTGCGCCTGTTCGCCTCGAAGGGCTTCCGGGTCATCGCCGCCGACATCGATCAGTCCAAGATCGAGCAGCTCAACCGGGGCCGTTCCTATATAAAGTCGGTTCCGTCCTCGGCCATCGCCAAGCACCTCGCCAACAAGCAGCTGCTGGCGACGAGCGACTTCCGCAATCTCGCTTCGGCCGACGCGATCTTCGTCTGCGTCCCGACCCCGCTGACCGTGGAAGGCAAGCCCGACGTCTCCTCCATCCGTCAGACCGCGAAGGCGATCGGCGCCACGCTCCGTCGCGGCCAGCTGATCATCCTGGAAAGCACGAGCTACCCGGGCACGACGCGCGAAATCATGCTGCCGGAGCTCGAGCGGCGCGGTTTGAAGTGCGGGAAGGACTTCTTCCTCGCGTTTTCGCCGGAGCGGGAGGACCCGGGCAATAAGGACTTCACGATCGAGCAGATCCCGAAGGTCGTCGGCGGCATCGACGCCCCATCCTGCCGGGCCGCGGCCGCGCTCTACGGCGAGGCCGTGACGAAGGTCGTCGTGGTCTCCTCCTGCGAGGCCGCCGAGGCGGCCAAGCTGCTGGAGAACATCTACCGCTGCGTGAACATCGCCCTCGTCAACGAGCTGAAGATGTGCTTCGACCGCATGGACATCGACGTGTGGGAGGTCATCGGGGCCGCGGCGACCAAGCCCTTCGGCTTCCAGGCGTTCTACCCCGGACCGGGCCTCGGAGGGCACTGCATACCGATCGACCCGTTCTATCTCTCCTGGAAAGCCCGCGAATTCCAATTCAACACGCGCTTCATCGACCTGGCCGGCGAGCTCAACACCCAGATGCCCTACTACGTGATGTCGAAGCTCGACGAGGGCCTGCGCGGCCAGGGCAAGAAGCTGGCCGGCTCGCGGATCCTGATGCTGGGCCTCGCGTACAAGAAGGACATCGACGACCCGCGCGAGTCGCCCGCCTTCAAGATGCTGGAGCTGCTGGAGCAGAAGGGGGCCTTGGTGGTTTACAACGACCCGAACATCCCGAAGTACCCCTCGGCGGATCACTACAAGCACCTGAAGGTGAGCTCCGTGGCCGTGACCGAGGAGACGCTGGCCGCGGCCGACGCGGTGCTCATCGTGACGAACCACAGCGACTACGACTATGAGATGATCGCCCGGCACGCGCCGCTCATCGTGGACACGCGCAACGCCTGCGCCGCCCAAACGAGGTGGCGGGAGAAGATCGTGCGCGCGTGAGGACGCTTCGCGGGTGCGGGCGCGGGCGCGGGCCCGCACCCGCTCATTTCACCAGCACGAAGCTCTGGTACGCCACGGCGCCATCCTTCGTCCTGATTCGCGCGATGTAGACTCCGGGTTCCCTGACCCGGCCGGTCCCGTCTCGCCTGTCCCAGACGATGGGCGTGCCGCCTTGCTGCGTTGCGCGGAAGACGACGCGCCCTTTCAGGTCGTGGATGCGGACCTCCTCCGCGTTCGGGCCGAACACGGCGAAGTCGTTGATCCCGTCGCGCAGCGCCGGGCTGAGGAACTTCTGCGGAGCCTTGGCGGCGTCCGCGGCCAAGGCCGCGGCCGCGCAAGGGCCGCCGGTCAGGGCGAGCAGCAGCGCCGCCAGGAGAGCGCATTTATTCGGTCGGGCGGAATTGATGTCGTTCATGGTCAATGGACCCCCGTGGAAGACGGCGCGGCGTCGCCGCCGAAGCGATAACGGATGCCGATCATGTGCGTGCCCGCGTTGTCGGTCAGGAGATTGCGGCTGAGGATGAAGGCGTAGTCGAAGCCCAACCGGTCGAACTGGATGCCGGCGCCGCCGCTGAACTGGTCGGGGGTGACGCCGACCCGGAACTTGACGCGGTCGCCGTCGAGCGCTTTTTCAAGACCGACGCCGGGAACGCTCCGCTCCCGCAGCGACCCCGAGCTGGAGTCGCGATAGAGGTAGTCCGCCGTCAGCTTCAGCCCCCAATCCTTGATGTCGTAGGCCAG
>JAQTNG010000191.1 GCA_028714015.1 Elusimicrobiota bacterium
AGCTTGATGACGCAGTCGAGGCCCAGCTCCGACATCATGAAATCGGCGATGGCCTCGATCTCGTCGGGCGGGCAGCCGTGGAAGGTGCTGAGTGTGACCGAGCCGGAGATCTTGGCGAGGAATTCGGTTCGGCGCAGGCCCTCGGGAAGCTCCGCGCGCAGGCGCGCGACGACCGCGGCGGCGTCCTTCATTCCCGCGATGAAGGTCCGGACCTTGTCGCTCTTCACGCCCTTCAGGTCGTAGCCGACGCTCAGGTCGAACACCGAGCGCTCGAAGCCGGGAGCCAGGGGAACCTTCCCGCTCGCGCGCAGCAGATCGATGAGCATCGAGGCCTTCACGTACTCGTCGAGCGACTCCTCGGTCCTCAGCTCCTGCGACCACTCGACGTTGTAGCCCACGTTGCGCATGTCGATGCACGGGCGCGGGATCTTCAGGCGGTCCATGATCTGCACGGTCTTCAGCTCGAAGACGCGCGCGCCGCCGAGCCAGGCCAGCACGATGTTCTGCGCGAGCTGGGTGTGCGGCCCCGCGGCCGGCCCCAGCGGCGAGGAGGCCGTCATGCCGTGGAAGCGGACCGAGAAGTCCTTCTTCGGGTCGCCGGCGTAGAAGGCGCGGCGCGGCAGGTCGAAGACCGCGTCCTTGAGCTCGAGCTCGCGGAACATGCGCGAGGCCAGCCTTCCGAACGGCTGCGGGACGAAGTCCGCCATCAGTGAGCCTCGCTCATTCTGGGATATTGTACACCCTGAAAATCCCCATGCGGCGTCAGTTCAGCAGATCGGGCCGGAACATCAAAGCCAGCCCGAGGGCCGCGAGCACGGCCCCGCTGATCAGCTGCAGTATCCGGCCGCCGGACTCCTGCAGGCGCGCGACCGACATCGTGGCGACGGCCGCCGCGGTCATGAGGGCGTCGTCGAACATATAGGCCGCGATATAAAGGAGCAGGTATGCCTGGCGCCGCCAGAAATCGAGATGGTGCGAGGCGAGGACCGAGGTGTAGACGGCGGGAAGGCCGGCCGTGCAGAGCATCTCGACGAGATTGACCCCGGCGGCCAGCACGCAGGCGGCGGCCAGCGCGGCCGGCAAGTTTCGGGCCGTCACGACCTCCCGGACGCGGGCGTATATTCCGGGCTTGGCGGACTCGGGTATGCTCAGGCTCGGGCCGCGGCCGGGGGCGAGGGCGTCCTTGAGGTGAATCAAGGCGGCCGCCAGCGCCAAGACGCCCAACGACGCCTGCAGCGCCCGCGACTCTCCCAGCGCGAGAAACGCGCCGAGCCAGGCCGTCATGAACAGATAGTAGACCCCCGCGCTCACGACCAGAAAAGTCGCGGAAACCGCGATCATGCGGGCCCGGCTGTGGACGTGAGCGAGCAAAGACAACAGGAAGAGCAGGACCCACATCGCGCACGGGTTGAACCCGTCGGCCAGACCGACGGCGAGGGTGAAAACGAGCAGGCCGGAGCGCGCCGCGCTGACCCGGCCGAAAACCGGCACGTCCACCTCGCCTTCGGCCGAAGCGCCCGCGCCGGCGAGCAGGTCCTCCAGCAGGCGGCCGGTCGTCGCCCCGTCGCGAAAGCCGACGACGAGGCGCTCTCCGACGAGGAAGGAGGGCACGAGCGCGCCCGGATGGCCGGCCCGACGGCACAGACGGGCCAGACGCGCCGCCGCCGCCGGATCGCGCGTGATGTCGTGACGCAGGACGCGCAGGGACGGCCGGCGCGCCTCGAGCTCCGCGAGCCAGCTCTCGGCCTTGGCGCAATGGGGGCAGCCCGGGCGGAAGAACTCCTCGAGGACGGCCGGAGACTCGTCCGCCCGCGCGGTCGGCGCGGCGACGAAGGCCGCCCCCGCGAGCGCCAGAGCCAGGAGGTTCGCATGTCCAGACATGAAGGAAAGAGGTTGCGACACTCCGGCCAGAATTGAGCCGGCCGCGTGCGAGCTCCACCGCCGGCCATTCGTGGTATGATGCCCCACCCCAATATGACTACGAATGGAACCTCCGCCGCTTCGCGCAAATCACACCCGATCGTTTTTCTTTTCCTGATCCTTCCTTTCGGCATCATGTCGGGGTATCTGACCGTGACGGTGGCCTATCTGCTCTCAAGCGCCGGCGTCAGCACGGAAAAGGTCGCGACTTTGATCGCGATCAGCTTCATCCCGCACACCTGGAAATTCCTCTGGGCGCCGATCGCGGACACCACCTTGAGCCGTAAGACCTGGTACATGCTTGCCGTCGTGGCCAGCTCGGCCGGCATTTTCGCGACGGGCGCGCTGCCCGCCATGGAGTCCTCCATTCCGGTGCTGACCGCGATCGTTCTTGTCTCGAACGTCGCGGTCACTTTCCTCGCGATGGCGGTGGAGAGCCTGATGGCCCATTCCACGCCGGAGGAGGAGAAAGGGCGCGCGAGCGGCTGGTTTCAGGCGGGCAATCTGGGCGGCAGCGGCCTCGGCGGCGGCGCGGGGCTGTGGATCGCCGGACATCTGCCGGGAGCCTGGCTTCCGGGGGCGGTGCTTGGAGTCGTTTCCCTGCTGTGCTGCCTGGGATTGATGTTCGTTCATGAACCGGAAGCGGCGCACCGCTCCGAGGGCGCCTGGCGCAACATGACCGGGGTGGTCAAGGATCTTTGGCACGTCGCGCGCACCCGCCGAGGCTATCTCGGCTTGATGATCTGCTTCCTGCCGATCGGCTCCGGCGCCGCGGCCAATCTCTGGTCGACCATCGCCGGAGACTGGCACGCGTCGGCCGACACCGTCGCCATGATCAACGGCGCGATGAGCGGCCTCGTCGCCGCGGCCGGCTGCATCATCGGCGGCTATGCCTGCGACCGGATGGACCGAAAATTCGCCTACGGCCTGTACGGCGTGCTGATGGCGCTGTGCGCGGTCGCCATGGCGTTCGCGCCGCGCACCCCCACGATGTATGTCTGGTTCGTGATGGCCTATGCGTTCATTTCCGGTCTGACTTATGCGGGATTCTCCGCGGTGGTGCTGGAAGCCATCGGCCAGGGCGCCGCGGCCACCAAATACAGCATGTTCGCCTCGCTGTCGAACATGCCGATCGCCTATATGACCGTGGTGGAAGGTTGGGCGCACACGCGTTGGGGCGGGAGCGCCATGCTTTACAGCGAAGCCGCGATAGGTCTGGCCGGATTGTTGGCGTTCATGGGGCTGGCTTCGATCTCCAAACGCACGGTCAAAGCGCCCGGCCTCGCGGCTGACGGCCTCGCGGGAGATGCGGGTTAATTCTCTCCCTTCGTAACGCTCCTGCCCGGCAGCCCGGCGTCAGAAAGGGTAGTCGACGCCGACATAGACCTCCGGTCCTTCCCGCCCGACGCCGACCTCGACCCTCCCGACGACGACCGGCTTGACGACGACCCTGAACGCCGCGCCCGCAACGGTCTCGAAGTCGCGCGCCCGAGCCCGGCCCGGTGAGGGAAACACCGCCCCCGTTTCCAGGAAGGGAGCGATCTGGAAATCCGTCAGGGAACGAAGCATGTCGATGGTATGGACGCGCCAGCGCGCCTCGGCGTTCACGAAGGCCGAGCCCCGATCCTGAAATCGTCCCTCGGCGTAGCCCCGCAGCGAACGCGGCCCCCCCAGGGCGGACAGGGCGGTGAACGGAACCTCCCCGCCGCCCGACCACTCCGCCTGCGCGTGCAGGACGGCGACCGTGTTCCCGGAGACCGGGGCATAGAAACGCCATTGTCCGCCGTAATGCTCGAAGTCCGCCGATCCGCCCAGCGCCGCGTCGGAGCGCTCCGCGAACAGCTCGGCCAGGCTCCCGCTCGACGGGGTGAAAGGAAGATCGCGCGTGTCGCGGGTCAAGGTCAACCGCGGGAGCGAGTACGAGGTCGTCGTCCGCAGCTTCGGATCGAGGGTCGCCGTCGTGCGGAAGGGGCCGGACTGGACCTCGGTCCGGCGGACCTTCCAGCCCGCCGCCACGGCGAAGTCCCCCCGCAGCTTCAGCCCCAGTTCCGCCCTCGCCAATGTCTCGAGGAGGCGCACGCTGGCTTCGCCGCCCCTCGTCGAAGCCGGGCCGACGCCGTAGAACTTGACGCCGCCGTCGGCCTCGTAGTTCGTGTCGATCAGCAAGGTCGCGCGGCCGTCGAACAGGGCCCGGTCATAGTATTGGACCGCGGCCCGGGAATTGCACTTCTCCGCTCTGTCGAGGATCACGCGCAGCTTCGCCTCGCCGGAGGGATAATAGTGGTAGTTGAGGGAGACCGCGGCTCCGTAGGTTCGGTTGTAGGTGAACATCGGCGCGAAGATCCGCGAGATCTCCCGGCGGGAGTTGCGCGCGAGCCAGACGGGGAGGACGCCGTAGGTGATCCCGGAATTGGGATTGACGGCGATCACGGGAAGATGGACTTCCCCGAATAGTTGATTGTCGCTCGTGAACGTTCGCGCGGCGCCCTTCAGAAGCCGATCCGCGAAGCCTCCCGTCCGCCCTTCAGGCGGCGCCGCGACGGCCGCCGGAGAATACGCAGCCGCCCCGAGCAGCAGCCCGATCAGGAGGGCCGCCGACGGCGCCGAATTCATGCGGGCATCTCCCGTGAGCGCCTCCGTGATGGGCTCCTTCTTGATAAATCAGACTCTTCTTCTATACGCGATTGCGCGAAACATGTCTATGATGACGGCGTAAAGCCCGGAACTCCTCCGGATTCACACGTGCGCGTGTGTTAAAATCTGATCATGAACACCTTGCTCGAACCCGCGCGCCTCGGCGACCTAACCCTGAAGAACCGCATCATCATGGCTCCCCTGACCCGCGCCCGCGCGCAGGCCTCCCGCATCCCGAACGACCTGATGGCGCTGTACTACTCCCAGCGCGCGGACGCGGGGCTCATCCTAACCGAGGCGACCGTCGTCACGCCTCAGGGGATCGGCTACGCCGACACCCCGGGCATCTGGTCGCCGGAGCAGGTCGAGGGCTGGAAGAAGACGACGGCCGCGGTCCACCGCAAGGGCGGGCTCATCTTCCTGCAGCTCTGGCATGTCGGCCGCATCTCCGACCCGATGTTCCTGAACGGAGAGCGGCCGGTCGCGCCGAGCGCGATCGCGCCGAAGGGGTTCGTCAGCCTGGTGCGCCCGCAGAAGCCGTTCGTCGTCCCGCGCGCGCTCGAGCGCGCGGAGATCCCCGTCCTCGTCGAGGCGTTCCGCAAAGGCGCGGAGAACGCGAAGCTCGCGGGCTTCGACGGCGTCGAGATACACGGGGCGAACGGCTACCTGCTGGACCAGTTCCTGCAGAGCTCGACGAACCGCCGCACCGACGATTACGGCTGGCCGGTCGAAAACCGGGCGAGGCTCCTGCTCGAGGTCACCGACGCGGCCGTCTCGGTCTGGGGACCGGACCGCGTCGGCGTCCACCTCGCGCCGCGCGCCGACGCGCACGACATGGGCGACGACGACCTCAAAGGGACGTTCGGCTACGCCGCCCGCGAGCTCGGCAAGCGCAAGATCGCCTTCCTCTTCCTGCGCGAAGGCCAGGGCGAAGGATACCTGACGCCTGACCTGAAGGCGCAGTTCGGCGGGACCGTCATCGCCAACCAAGGGCTCACGCCGGAGCTGGCCGAGACCCTCGTCCGGGAGAAGAAGGCGGACCTGGTCTCGTTCGGGACGCTCTACATCTCGAACCCCGACCTCGTCGAGCGCATCCGCGCCGGCGGCCCCTTCAACCAGCCGGACCCGTCGACCATGTACGCCGGCGGCGCGGCCGGGTATTCGGACTACCCGACCCTCTCCTCGGCTCCCGCGGCGCAGTAATCCCAACCCGCACGCTCTTCGTGGGTATGCTAAAATCCCTCATCAACCGCTGATTGATTTAGTTCACGGAAGGGTGACCGAGCGGTTGAAGGTAGCAGTCTCGAAAACTGCCAAGGGGGCAACTCCTTCGAGGGTTCGAATCCCTCCCCTTCCGCCATTTTTCAACTATGTCCTGGCTCCCTAAAATAAAGAATCCGTTCAAGAAGGAAGAGGCCCCCGCCGCGGGTCCTTCCTCCATACCCGGCATGCCCGCGGGGATGCCCCCCCTTCCCCCGGAGATCGCCAACGATCCCAAGATGAAGGGCATGATGGGCACCTTCTTCCGCAAGTGGAAGGATCCGGCTTTCCTCAAGCAGCTGCGCGTTCTCGCCGGCCACATGCAGAAGGAAGGCGTCGACATCAAGGACATGAAGGCCGTTCAGGCGTGGCTCGAGAAGAACAAGGAGCGCGTCGAGAAGGGCGCCTTCGAGGAAGAGGCGCAGAAGCCCGGCGTGACCGTCGTGAAGACCGGGCCCGAGATCGGCCGCAACGATCCCTGCCATTGCGGCTCGGGCAAAAAGTTCAAGAAGTGCCACGGCGCCTAAAGAATTCGACGAATTTGTAGGCCTGACACTATGATCCTTCACTTCGAGCGGGCGGCCCTGATGGCTTGCGTGGGCGTGGCGGCCGAAGTCGTCTTCACCGCGCTGACCTCCGCCAAGCGCGACCGGCGCCTCCTCGGCTACTCCTACGTGTGGATGTTCCCGATATACGCTTTGCTGTACCCGGGCTTCCGCCTGCTGCTGCCGCTGATGGGCGGGTGGGCGTGGCCGCTGCGGGCGGGTTTCTACGCCGTGGTGATCATGGTCTGCGAGGGGATGACCGGGCTGCTGCTGCGCGCGGCGGTCGGGGAGGCGCCGTGGGAGCCTGAGTACCGCGGCAAAAGGTGGGCCGTCCTGAATCTGGTCCGCCTGGACTTCTTTCCGGCGTGGGCGGCAGGCGCGCTCGCGTTCGAGCGCGCCTACCGCCTCGTCGTCGGTTAGCGTCTAGCGATCACCGCGTTCGCCGCGGCGCGGACCGGTCGGGTTGTCCCGGCGGCGCTGAGCGGCGCGGCGGTACAGCGCGGAGTTGTTCATCACGACGGCCATCGCGGCCAGACGCGCGTCCACTCCCGACACCGACACCTTGTAGCTGTCGATCAGCCAGTGGTTGTTCGTGACCGTCACGGTTCCACCCGAGCCCGACAGCGTCATCGCGGTCCCATCCACGGCGCCGCTGGCGGCGACGATGCGGCCCGAGGCGTCCTTGATCGCGAAGCTGCTCGAGGAATCGCCCGCGAGCTCCGACACGGAGCCGATCACGGCCCCCGAGCAGTCGATCACGACCGAGCCGGAGGTCTTCGCGGCGATCCCCGAGCCGGACTTGATCACGATGTCCGGCCCGTTCTTCTCGATCTTCCCGATCTCCCGGCCGCCGCTCTCCACGGTGAAATCGCTGGAGAGAAGGCCGCGGCTGATCACGACGTCGTCGAGCTTCATCACCGCGCAGCCCGCCGTGTCCGTCTCCGTCGAACGGACCTCGACGGCCTTGGGCTCGGCCACGCGATGTTCGCGCATTTCCTGGCGCCACGACCCGATGTCGTTGAACTCACGGGCGGCGGCGGGAATGGTCAAAGCCAGCACCGACAGTACGGCGAGTGTTTTCTTCATGCGTAGTCCCTCTCTCTTTTTAACGACGTAAGCGGTTGTTACTCCGCTGACGTGAGCATAGGCTTACAGAATGGCACCGTCGGGGGCATGAAGACCCAGGGC
>JAQTNG010000192.1 GCA_028714015.1 Elusimicrobiota bacterium
CCGATGACGCCGCCGACGCGGACCGAGGCCGTCGGCACGGCTTGGTCTTCGCCGCGGCCTTCGCCGACCGCCCGCGCAAGCCGCAGGGCCGTACCCGAGGGGGCGTCCTTCTTCGTCTTGTGGTGCGTCTCGATGATCGCGGCGTCATATGCCGGAAGATGCCGCGAGGCGACTTCGGCGAGACGCAGGAGCAAGGTCACGCCGCGGCTGAAATTCGGGGCCATGAACACCGCGGTCTTGCGCGCGGCGGCGGCGACCTGGGCGCGCTGTACGAGGGAAAGTCCCGTGGTGCCGGTCACGAACGGGACCTTCGTTCGGCCGCACGCGGCGGCGAACCTCACGCAGGATTCGGGCGTGGTGAAGTCGATCACCGCGCCGCAGGCGCCGGCCTCATCCTCGAACGCGGCGGCCTGCGCGCGCCCGACGCGGGCCAGCAGGTGGAAGCGCGGATCCACCGCGGCCAGGGCGGCGACGCGCGACCCGGTCCGTCCCGATGCGCCGCAGACGGCGATTTTTAGAGGGGGAGGCATGTCTGGTGGATTATAGGATAAGCGGCTACGAGTCGTCCTTGTCTTCCGGAGGGTTGTAGTCCGGTCCCCCGGGCCCGTAGACCGGGTCGTCGGACGCCGACAGTCCGGTCGAATACGCGATCAGGCCGGCGACGAGGCCGGCCAAGGCGGCGAAGCCCAGTATGATGACGCTGGCGCCGATGAAGTCCTGTTGCCTTTGATCGCTCGAACGGTAGTGGAAAACATTCGGGCGGGAGACGGCCATTGCCATGAAAAAGAATCCGGCCGCCGTCACGAAGAACACCGCGGTGCCGGCCCTGAACGCCCGCTTGACCGCCTGCCACTCGGTCTCCGGCGGCGGCTTCCGCGCCTCGTCTTCGTTTTCTTCGCTCATAGGTGAACGGCGGCCCATCTTACCATGAATGGCCGTCGTAAATGAGTGGCACGGTCTCAATGGCGGAGCGCGCGCCCAGGCCGCTAGAATGCCTTCCGGAAACGAGGTGCATTGATGATTGCAGGGGCGGCGACGATGACGGGCGGCGGCGCGCGCGTTGACGCGCCGGCGAAGCCTCCGCGCTACCGGGCCGACATCGACGGGCTGCGGGCGATGGCCGTTCTTTCGGTGATCGGGTTTCACGCGTTCCCGTATTCGATGAAAGGCGGGTTCGTCGGCGTCGATATCTTCTTCGTCATATCGGGCTATCTCATCTCGACCATCATTTTCAACGGACTGCGAAACGGCACCTTCAGTTTCGCCGAATTCTATTCCCGCCGCGTCAGGCGCATATTCCCGGCCCTCGCGATCGTGCTTCTCGCCGCGTACGCGATCGGATGGTTCGTTCTTGTCGCCGAAGACTACGGCCAGCTTGGCAAGCACATCGCGGGCGGCTCGGGCTTCGTCTCGAATTTTCTGTTCTGGAATGAGGCGGGCTATTTCACCGCGGGAGCCGACACCAAGCCGCTCCTGCACCTGTGGTCGCTGGGAATCGAGGAGCAGTTCTATATCGTTTGGCCCCTGTTGTTGTATTGGGTCTGGAAGCGGCGGGAGAGTCTGCCGTATGTGATGGCCGCCATCATCATCGGATCGTTCGCGATCAATATCGTTCATTCACGGACCGACGCGACGGCCGATTTCTACTCGCCGCTCTCCCGATTTTGGGAGCTCTTGATGGGGGCCGTTCTGGCCCACCTCACCTTGCGTAAAACCGCGCTCCGAGCCGGTTTCCAAAACTTAAAATCGTTCGCCGGCCTCGCCCTGATCGGATCGGCGTTGCTGTTCCTGGACAATGGGTCCCCGTTCCCGTCTTGGCGGGCGCTTTTGCCGACCGTCGGCGCGTTTCTCGTCATCTCCGCGGGCGCCGATGCTTGGCCGAATCGGATGATCCTGAGCCGCCGGGAGGTCGTCTGGTTCGGGCTGATCAGCTACCCGCTCTACCTCTGGCACTGGCCGCTGCTCTCCTACGCGCGCATCGTCGAGTTGGAGCAGCCCTCGCGCTCGGTTCGCATCGCGGCGGTCCTCGCGAGCATCTTCCTCGCATGGCTGACGTTTCGTCTCATCGAGAAGCCGATTCGCTCGGCGGGCCGGACCCGGTACGCCGTAGGCGCTCTCGGCATGGTCCTCGGCCTCATCCTGATCGGCGGCGCGGGCACCTATTATGCGGACGGATTTCCGAGGCGCGCGATCAATAGGGACGAGAGGCTGCTCTTTCTCGCCGACTACGAGAAACTGTATAAGAGCGGCCTGAGCCGCGCGTATCGCGAGGAGTGCGATTTTTACGTTCAGAAAGAGGCGTCGAATAGCGGATCGATCGACGGCGACTGCACTCGAATGGGGGAGAAGGGAACGTATTTTTTATGGGGGGATTCCCATGCCCAAGCCTTGTCCCTGGGCATACGGAGTCTTCTTCCCGATTCGCTGCGATTGGCGCAGGTCGCGACCTCCAGTTGTTCCCCCAGTTTCGCGAAATCGAATCAGGCGCAACGGGCGGAGACCTGCGACGCCAGCAACGCTTTCGCGGCAAAGGAAATCCGGAGAATAAGGCCCGCCGTGGTTTTCCTGGCGCAAAAGGACAATCATGAGCGGACCGATTGGGGCGCGATGGCCGACGCCATCCATGCGGCGGGAGGCGGGAAGGTCGTCCTTTTGGGCCCGGTTCCGGAGTGGCTGCCGTCGCTGCCGGAAGTCATCGTTAAGAATTACTGGGGAACCGGCTCTTCGCGGGCGAAAATCGGGCTGGACCCGCAGGTTTTCGATACCGACGCCGCGCTCGCTCGAAAATACGGGGAGTCTTCGAAGCTGACCTATGTTTCCCTCGCCAGCCGGTTGTGCAACGCGGACGGATGCTTGGCGACCGTCCCGGGGGTCGAAGGATTGAATTTAATGGCCGTTGATTACGGGCATCTGTCTCCGAAGGGCTCCGCGTATGTCGTGACGAAGATCATCCGGCCCGCGCTCGAAAGCATGAAGGTTTTTTAGGGAAGGGGCTATGACGGCTGGGCGAGCCGGCTTCTCGGCGCGCGCCGCGCGGCGGCCGGCAGCGTGATGCGGAAGGCCGACCCCCGCGCGAGACGGCTGCGCACCGAGACGCGCCCGCCGTAGGCCCCGACGAGCTTCTTGACCAGGTGCAGCCCGAGCCCCGGGCTGCCGGACTGCGAGCCCTTCGCGACGCGGAAGAAGCGGTCGAAGACGCGCGGCAGCTCGACGCGGGGGATGCCGATGCCGCTGTCCTCGACGGTGATGTGCGTCTCGCGCTTCAAGCCTCGCGCGCTGAGGCGCACCCAGCCGTCGGGCGGGGTGAACTTGATCGCGTTGTCGAGCAGGTGCTCGAGCGCCTGCTCCAGGTGCGCCCGGTCCATCTTCACATGCAGGCCGCGAGGCACCGAGACGGCGACGGACAGGCGCTTGCGCTTGGCCCGGGACCTGAGGCTCTCCGCGCAGCCGTTCGCGATGCGGTGCAGCGGGGTCGCGCCGGGCCGCACCGGCGCGGAGCCTTCGAGCGCCGACAGCGTGAGAACATCCCCGACCATCGAGTCCAACCGGTCGGCGTTGGCCTCGATGATGTTCAGGAATTCCTCCCGGTCGGCGCCGTCGCGCCAGGCGCCCTCCCGGAGCGTCTGCGTGAAGCCCTTGATCGCGGCGACGGGAGTGCGGAATTCGTGCGAGACGTTCGCGACGAACTCCCGCTCCGCCCGCTCCCTGGCGACCGCGAGGTCCTCGGCGCGCTTGCGCTTGGTCACGTCCACGGCGATGATGACGACGCCGACGATGGCGCCCTGGTCGTCCCGGTACGGGAGCGTGTCCCGCTGCATCCAGCATTTCGCGCCGCCCCGCAGCTTGAGCTCCTCGAGCTCGCCGATCCGGGGCTGCCCCGAACTGATGACGGCGAGATCGTTGAGGTGATACGCGCGCGCGCGCGCCGCGGGCATAAACTCCTCGACGAGGCGTCCCTCGATCTCGTGGACGGCCCTCCCGACGTATTGCGCGGCCGCGCGATTGCAGCGCAGGATCCGGTTGTCGGCGTCCTTGTACCAGATCATCGCCCGCACCGTGTCCAGGATCACGGCATGATCCGCCTCCTGGCGGCGCAGCGCGCCTTCTTTCTTCGCCGCGCTCGCGCGCAGGCGCGCGAGCTCGAGGTGCGTCTCGATGCGCTCGGACAGCTCCCCGGGCTCGAAATCGGGCCGCACGCTCGCGTCGGCCGCGAGGGGCGTGTCCGCGCTGCGCGTCCGCACGACGACGACCGGCCAAGGCATCGATGGAGCGTCGCTGCGGAGCCAGTCGTTCTCGTCGATCACCGCCAGCGCGACGTTCTGGAGGCGCCCCGCGGCCCGGCAGCCGACCAGCTCGTACCTCGAGATGAGCTGGGAGATGATCCGCGCTTGCAAGGGGGCGCTGGAGCTGACGACGAGGATGCGCGGGCGTGGAATCGTATGCATCGGGACTCGGACAAACGAGATTGTATCAGCTCGCCCTCGAGTCCCGATGTCAGAATTTCTTGACGGCCTCGTGACGACTAGGCGGAAGGCGCGCGGGAGGATTCGTCCAGCGGCAGGAGCACGCTCACCGAGGTGCCGGCGCCGGGCAAACTGTCGATCTCGACGCGGCCTCCGGCGTTTTCGGCGATGCGCTGGACCGTGGGCAGGCCCAGTCCCGTGCCTTTTCCCGGAGGCTTCGTGGTGAAGAAGATCTCGAAGACCCGGCCCAGCGTCGCCCGGTCCATCCCGGCGCCCGTGTCGCGAACGGCGAGCACCGCGCAGGGCTTGCCCGGCGCGGCGGGGGCGTCCAGGCGGCCGCGCCGCGTGGAGACGGTGACGACGCCCCCGTCGGGCATCGCGTCGCGGGCGTTGATGACCAGGTTCATCAGCGCCTGCTCCAGCTGCCCCGGCGCCATGCGGACGAATCCGATGCCGTCCTCGAGGATCAGGTCGAGCCGGACGGCGCCGCCGGCCGCGCTGCGCAGCATCGCCGCGCAGTCGCGCACGGCCGAGTTGAGGTCCAGGGAGACGGACTCCAGCTTCTCCCGGCGGCTGAAGGTCAGGAGCTGGCGGATCAGGATCGAGGCGTGCTGGGCGCTGTGCAGGATTTCCTCGGCGTCGCGGCGGGCGGGGGAGCCCGGGGGCAGGTCGAGCGCGAGGATTTCGGCGCGGCCGGTGATGGCCGAGACGACGTTGCCGAAGTCATGGACGATGCCGCCGGCCAGCAGTCCCAGGGTTTCCAGCTTCTGCGCCTCCAGGGCCTGCTTTTGAAGATTGTTGCGCTCGGTTTGATCGAGGAGGGTCCCGATGACCGCGGGCCGCCGGCCCAGCGTCGTCGTCATGCCCGCCACCTCGACGTCGATGGCGGCGCCGTCCGCGCGCATGCCGCAGAACTCGTATTTCAAGTGCTGGACCTCGCCCGCGAGCCGGCGCCGAATGTTCTCGCCGACCTTGCCGCGGTCGCCGGGGGCGACGAGGTCGTCGACCGAGAGGCGCCCGGTGATTTCCTCGGGCGGATAGCCGAAGATCTCCCCGAAGCGCGGATTGACGTAGGCGAAGCGTCCGTCCTGGATGATGTAGATGCCGGCCAGGGAGCGCTCGACGAGGGTGCGAAACTTCTCCTCGCTGGCGCTCAGGTGCTCGGCCGTCAGCCTCGTGCGCTCCAGGGCGCGGCGGATGAAGACGAAGAGGAGAAGGGCCGTGGTCGCGACGAAGAGCCAGCCTTTGAGCGTCTGCAGGCGCGTCAGCGTCCCGACGTCGAGCGGCGCCGCGGCCAGCAGCCGGTCCGAGACGAGAATCCAGATCCCCGCCGCGAGGGCGTAGCCGCCGGCCACGGCGCCGGCGGTCAGCTCCGACGGCCCGAGGGCGTCGCGAAGGAGCTTCTTTGCGCTCACGGCCCTATATTAGCATACTGACAACGGGCGCGGCCGTCGGCCGCCGTCAAAACCATTCGGCCCACTCGCTCCCGGGTCTTTTGCTCCTGTCGCCGGCGAGGGGACTTCTCCATAATTTCAGGGATGAGATCCGCGCGGCGTCTTCTCGCCTCGGCCCTCGCCGTCCTCCTCTGTCTGGAGGCCCTCGGCCCGTCCGCCTGGGCCCAGGTCGCCGCGCGCGCCGTCCCGGCTTCGGCCGGCTCGGGGGTTTCCGCGGCCGCGGCCGCCGCCGTCCCGGCGCTTCCTCGGCTCTCCCCGCCGAGCCTGTCGCCCTCGGCGCTTTCACTGTCCCCTCCGGCCGCCGCGGCGGGCCCCGCGCCGTTCGTCCGCGTCGCTCCGCTCGCGGCCGCGGCGCCTCTCGCCGCCCCCGCGCTCGCTCGCGCGACGCCCGCGCCGCTCTCGGCGCCCGCGATCGTCCCGCGGGAGAAGGCGGCCCCCGCGGCCGGCGTCTTAGGCCGCGTCGCGCAAATCACCGAGTCCGCGACCGAAGCCCTCGAGAAGGTCTCCTCCGCCGCGTCCTCGCGGGCCGACCTGAGGCGTTCGGGCTCGGAACTCGAGGGCATTCTCAGCGGCGAACCCTTTCGGCGGCCCGCGGCCGCGGACGACGGCCCGGTCGCCCCGGCGGCCTCCGAGACGGGGCCCGCCCTTCGTCCCGCGCGCGCCTCCGCGGTCCGGTCCGCGTCCGGGCCCGCGGCCGCCGCGCTGCCCGAGATTCCCGCCCGGGCCCGCGGCGGCTTCCGCCTCTACGCGGCGGGCATCTCCACCGTCAAGGTGGGCATCGAAGCTCTCAACCTCGTCGTGCCCACTCTTCTCCTGGCCCAGTTCGGCGCCGCCACCCTCGTGGGGGCGCTCTTCCTCTCGTCGCAGCTTGCGAGCCTCGTGGCCGGGTGGATCGCCGGGCCGCTCGTGGACCGCTTCAGCCCCGCGAAGGTTCTGGCCGTGACCGCCATGCTTCAGATCACCGCCATCGGATCCATCCCTCTCGCCTTCGCCTTCGGCACCACGCTCGGACTTCCGGTCATCTTCGCCCTTTTCACCGTCAACGGCTTTCTCGGCGGAGCGTTCGACATCGCGCGGCGCGCGGCCCTGCCGCAGATCCTCGGCCGCGACGAGCGCATCCTCAACGCGCACAACGCGAAGATCTACATCACGCGCGAGATCGCCGCCATGGCCGGCATCTTCGGGACCGGCCTTCTTCTCGGCAAGCTGGGCTACCTCGCCACCCTCGGGCTGCACCCCGCCGCCTACATCATCGCCGCCCTTCTCTTCGCCCGCCTGGCCTTCCGCCGGGGCGAGGCCGCGCCGGCCGCCGCGCAGGCCGCGCCCGGCTCCGCCGAAAAGCCCAAGGGCGTGCGCGCGGCCCTCAAGGGGCTCACCCGCGGAGCGCGCTTGGTCTGGTCGGACCCCGCTCTGCGGCGCGCCGCCCTGCTGAATATCCCGGTCATCACCCTCCACAATCTCCTGCACCAGATGCTGGCCGTCGTCTACGCCGCGAAGGTCCTCGGCTCGCCGACCGCCGCGGCCGTCCTTCTCGGAGCCTGGAACCTCGGCGAGTTCGCCGCGGCCCTGCTCCTGCGCCGCCAGGCCGCGCGGCAGGGTGCGGAGTCCAAG
>JAQTNG010000193.1 GCA_028714015.1 Elusimicrobiota bacterium
GCCCGGGTGATCACCGCCGGAGCGGACATGACGGAGAGCGAGGGCGTCAGCGACAGCATCGGCGACAGGGACAAAGTCGCGGGGCCGCCGATCGAGCCGGGGACGAAGCCCGCGGCGCCGGAGGCTCCGCCGAGCGACGGCGTGAGCGTCACGCGCGGAACCGAGACCTGCTGGGCGGGGGCGTAAGCGGAGGCGAACGCGACCGTCAGGAGCGCGGCGAGAAGGCGGCGAGGGGTTCGGTTCATATGAGGAGAGTAGCAGGGCCCGGGCCTGCCGACCTGGGCCATCCGGACCGCGCCGCCCCCGCCAATGGGCCTATGCCTTGACCTGTCTCATGGTATGGGTTACCCTACCGGAATGCGCCTACTCCCTTTTGCGGTGGCCGTGCTCCTGTCGGCCTGCGGCTACGTGAGCTTCGCCCGCAAGGTGTCCGACGACGAGCTGCGCCTGCGCGCCGGCGTGCGCGCCTACTACGACGAGGTGGCCCAGGCCTTCACGGCCGGCAATCACGAGGCGCTGGCCTTGCTCTTCGACGCGGCGATCGCCAAGCCCATGACCCGCGAGCAGATCGCGGCGTGGGGCAAGGACTTCTTCGCCGCGCACGGTCCGGCGAGCTTCAAGGTCGAGCGCGTGGAGTACGAGCGCCTCGGCTACGAGAACGCGGTCGTCCTACTCACCTACCGCGTCGAGACCAAGGACGGCAAGGGAAATTTCGGCGGCACGGAGCGCGATTATCTGACGAAGCGGGGCCGCCGCTGGATCGTCACGTCCTGGGAGAAGGTTTCGGACGCGAAGTCCCGCTAGAAGTTCAGCCCCGCGCCGAGCGTGTAGAAGTTCTGGTCGGCGAAGCCCTTCTGAGCGTAGCGCTCGTAGCCGGCCTTGACCGTGATCATCTCGAAGCCCGCCTTGGCGCCGACCGCGTAGGCGTTCGACGGCGCGGCGCCAAGCTTGAAGGTCGTGTGCGTGTAGGAGACGTACGGCTTGACCAGCGGCAGGCTCTTCCAGGTCAGGCGCGCGTTGGCGCTCGTGTCCGGAAAGCCCTGCGCGATCGAATCGACCCCGGAGAGCTGGAGGAACTGGGACTCGCGCGCGTTGACCGCGTCGAGGTTCTTGCTGTAGGCGCTCTTGGTCAGCTCCACCGAGGCCTCGGCGACGAGGAAGCGCAGGCCCCCGAAGACGGAGACATCGGTCTGGCCGAAGGTCAAGGTCGTTGCGCGCGCGACCGCGGGGCGCCTCGAGCGCATGCCGGAGACGCCGCCCGCCGGCGCCGCCTGAAGGTCGTCGGAATGGCGGATGAAGTTCAGGCCCGCGCCGACGTCGACGGCGGCCAGCCCCGCGCCGAAAGTCTCCGTCCCTCCCGAGGACGGCCCCGCCATCTTGCGCCCGTGCGCGGAGCCGCCGGGCGTCAGCGAGAAGGTCGCGTCGCCGCCGATCTCCTCGCGCTTGTAGCCGTTGGTCTTGGGCTGAACGGCGGCTTCGACGCCGAACGCCAGCGGCCCGGTCTCGTAGCCCGCGCGCAGGGCGAAGGTGCGATAGCTGCCGCTCGACGCGTCGGAGCGATAGGTCGAGAACGACGGGGCGAGATAGAAGGCGTCGCCGATGTCGACCGACGCGCGGACCTTGGTGCCGCGGTAGCCGGCCGTGCCCAAGGTCTGATCGACGCCCGCGGTGACGCCCGCGCGCGCCGGCAAGGCGCAAAGAACGGCGACGACGGCGGCGAAAATAGTCCTCATGTGATTTTCTCCTTGATCAGCTCGGCGAAGCGGCGCGCGGCCCCCGGGGCCAGGGACAAGTATAGCGAAGGTTCGGTCAGCTCGACTTCCATCAGCAGGAAATCGCCCCCGCGGCGCACGCCGTCCACTCGCGCGTAGAGGCAGGGGCGAGGCCCGGCGATCAACGCGTCGCGGGCCTGTATGATCAGGCCGGGCGGCGGCTCCCGGCGCGCCGCGCGGCCGCCGTGGGCCTCCTGGACGCGGAAGTCTCCGGCGCGCGGGACCTTGAGCACCGCGTGCGAAAACTCGCCGCCGAGAAAGACGAACGACCACTCGCCCTCGGCCGCGATCTCCGGGAGGAACGGCTGAACCATGGCGCCGGAGCGCGCCAGCGCCGAATCGAGCGCGGCCTGTCCGGCGGGGCCGCCGCGCTTGACCCGGCTCGTGCGGAAGGCTCCGGCCGAAACGACCGGCTTGACCACCGCGTCGTCCCAGCCGCGCGCGGCCAGAAGCTCGTCGAGGTCCGGCCGGCCGCCGGGTTCGACCCAGAGCGTCGGCGCGATCGTGACGCCCGCCGCCTCGAGCTCCTTCAGATAGGATTTGTCGGCGTTGGCGCGGACGACGGGGGCCGGATTCCACAGCGGCAGGCCGAGCGCCTCGAGCCGCGACAGCCAGGCGAAGAACGCTGACGGGCTCAGGTGGTAGTCCCACGCGGAGCGGATCACGGCCGCGTCGTAGCTTCGCCAGTCCACGGAAGGGTCGTCCCATACCGCGGGCTCCGCCTCGAGCCCGAGGTTCCACAGCTCCGCCAGCAGAGGCCGGTCGTCGTCGGTGAGCTCTCTTATAGAGGAGCAGGTGACCAAGGCGACGCGCAGGGCTCTCACGGGATCGATCTTATAATAGGAAATGATGCCGTAACACCAATAAATTATATTTCCCTTGGTGCGATTCTTTGCGCATGACGGCAAATCCACGCACGGACCCGCGGGGATCGAGGAACTGTTGAAGCTTCCCGGCTTCGACGGGGATACCCTCGTTTGCCCCGTGGGCTCGGACGACACCGCGGACTGGAAGCCCGCGCTCGCCTATCCGCCTTTCAAGCGAGCGCTCCTGGACGCCTTGGCCGCCTCTCCCGCGCCGGCGGCGCCCGTCGAACCGCCGAAGGCGCCGCCGGCCCCGCTGGATCTTCCGAAGTCGAGCCTGCCGCCGATGCCGGCGCCGCCCCCGATGCCGCCGATCGCGCCGATGGCCGCCCCGACGGCCGTTCCGATGCCGGTTCCCGCGCCTTTTCCGCTGCCGGTTCCCGCGGCCTTTCCGCCCCCGGCGCCGATGGCCGCGCCGAAGCCGGAACCGCCCGCGGCCAAGACCGTCGCGTGCCCTCGCTGCGCGCACGCCAATCTCGAAGAAGCCCGTTTCTGCAACTCGTGCGGCGCGCACATGGACGGCGGCCTTGAGGATCTCTCGCCGTCGGCGCCCGTGGATTTGCCGAAGGCCCCCGAGCCGGCCCCCGCCCCGGCGCCCGCGCCCGATCCCTTCGCGCATCTGGACCCGATGCTCTCGTTCCCGGCGGAGCCGGCGCCCTTGCCCGAATCGCCGCGCCGGCCGCTGCAGCCCGGGAAGATGGGCCAGCTCGCCGCGCTCGAAGAGCCCGCGCCGGCCGCGCCTTATTCCTCCCCGTCTCCGGCGCTGGCGCCCGAGCCCGCGCCGTCGCCCGCGTTCGTTCCCGTCTGGAAGCGTCCGTCCGTGCTGGCCGCCTTCGCGGGCGCCGCCGTCGTCGCCGCGGGCCTGGCCTACACGATGCTCAACAAGACCGCCCGCCGCGAGACCGTCGCCGAGCTGACGCCCGCCTCGCCGCCGATGCCCCCGCCGGCGGCGATGCCGCAGCCCGCGCCGCAGCCGGCGCCGGCCCCGGCCGAGGCTCTCTACACGACGCCCCCCGCGGCTTCGTCGCCGGCGATGCCGGCCCCGCGCTCCCCCAGGGCGAAGAAGATCTCGAAGCCCGCCGGGCCGCTCTCGTCCGCGGCCGCAGCCGCCAAGCCGAAGCGGCCGCGCAAGCCGCGCCCCGCTCGAGCGGCCAAGCCGGAGGCCCAGGCCGCCGGCGATCAGGGCGGCGGAGAGACGCTCATCGAAAGCCGCGCGCCGGAGCCGAAGCCCAAGGCCAAAGGAAAGCGGGCGGCCAAGGCCGCCCGGGCCCAGGCGCAGCAGGACGGGAAGGACCCTCTCCTCGAGGCGCTGCTCACCGACGCGACCCAGCCTCCGGCGGGAGCCGCCGGCGGCGCCGCGGCCGAGACCGCCGAAAAAGCGGCGGTGAAGCCCGCGCCGATGATCGGCCAGCGTCCGGCCGCGATGCCCGGTCAATTCTCCCTGCCGGGCCTCCAGCGCCCGGTCAGCGCCAGCGACCGAGCGCGCGCTCCCCAGGCGCGCGCGCCGCGCCCCCCCAACGAGGAAGTCTCGCCGGCTCCGGCCGCCGGCCGCGAGTCCGCCGCGCTCGCCGAGCCCGGGAAGTCCCCGCCGCCGCCGGGCATCGAGGATGAGCCCGCCAAATCCGCCGAGGGAGACCAGCTCGCCCTCGTCCAGGTCCACGAGCAGTTCGATTTCTGCGCGCAGCTTCTGGCGCAGGGCGCCTACGGCGACCATTACGACACCTGCCTGTGCAAGGACGCGCGCGACGCCGCGCCCTACCGCGGCCGCCGCGGCTTCTACGCGACGGCCAAGAAGAAGGAGGCCGGCGCCGGACACCTCGAGACGACGGCGAAGATCCTGTCGTCGAAGATCGACGGCGGAGTCGCCAAGGTCACCGCGCGCTGGAAGAGCGGCGCGGGCGACAAGGGGCGCGAGGCCACCCAAACCTGGAAGCTCGAGGACGGGCTCTGGTGCCAGGCTCCCTGACGGACGCCTTATTCGGGGCGGATGATTTCCGCCTACAGACCGGCTAAGGAGATCTTGAGGGCGGCGGAGTCGCCGACGACGACGGTCACGAGCTTGTCGAGGTCGAGGCGCGATCGGACGGCGGCCAAGGCGGAGGCGGGCGTCGCCTCGGCCAGGCGCGGCTCGTACTGCGCGATCGTCTCGCGCGGATCGCGGCCGCTCTCGGCGACCGACGCGATGTAGCCCGTGATGCGGTCGAGCGACGACAGGCGCATCAGGAACAGGCCGCGCAGATGGCGGCGGGAGTTGTCGAGCGCGGCGGCCGGGATTTCCCGGGAGCAGAGCTCGCGGACCTCGGCGAGCATCTCGTCGAGAGCCGGGCGCGCGACCTCGGTGCGGCAGTCGGCCGAGGCCGACCACACGATGCCGCGGTCGTACAGCTCGATCGACGAGTACGCGCCGTAGGTGTAGCCGCGGCGCGTGCGCAGGTTCTCGAACAGACGCGAGTTCGCCGTGCCTCCGAGGACGTGGTTGGCCAGGACGAGCGACATGTAATCGGCGTCCTTCGGGCCGGCGACCGCGGTCTGCGCGATGATGAGGCTCGCCTGCGCGGAGCCGGGCCGGTCCACGATGATCGTGCGCGCCGCGCCGCCGGCGGGCAGGGGCGGCGCCTCGAGCGGGGCGGGTCCGGCCTTCCAGGACGACAGCGCGCGCTCGACAGCCTGGCCCGCCTTGTCCGGGTCGAAATCGCCGACGAGGACCAGGTGCCCGCCGTTGGGGAGCAGGCGCGCGGCGTGGAAGGCGCGCATGCGCGCCGAGTCGACGGCGGCGATCTTGCTTTCGTCGGCGGCGCCTCGGCCGTACGGATGGCCGGGGAAAAGCTCCGCCCTCAGCCGCTCTTCCGAAAGAAAGTGCGGCTGGGCGCGGCGGGAAATCAGATCCTCGAGGGCGTTTTCGCGCCACAGCTCCACTTCCTCTTCGGGATAGCTGGCCAGGTTCAAGGTCATGGCCAGCTGGTCGAGGAAAGGGCCCAGGTTGCGCGACAGGCCGGAGGCCGACAGCTTGAGCCACTCCGATTCGCACGAGGCGCCGAGCGACCAGCCGAGCGCGGTGTACGCGCGCGCGACGGCGGCGGCGTCCTCCCCCTCGCGGCCCTTGAGCAGAAGCTCCTCGGACGCCTGCGCCAGGGCGACCTGGCCGGCGTCCTCGTGCACGCGCCCCGCCTTCAGGGCGAGGCGCGCTTCGACGAGCGGCAGGCGCTTGTCGCGGGCGAGCCAGACGGTCAGGCCGTTGGGCATCGAGATCTTCGTGATGTCGGGAGGGCGCGCGAAGCGGGCGGGGCCGGGAGGCGGCGGATGCAGGCCCGGCTTGCGCGGCTCCTCGGCGGGGGTCTCGGGCGCCGCCGGCTCGGGGGCCGGCTCGACGGGCTCGCCGGGCTCGATCTGGAGCACGATGCGGCCGCGCGAGCGGAGCCAGCGGCGCGCGGCCTGCACGCAGTCGCGGCGCGTGATCTTGAGCAGGGCGTCGAGGTCCTTCCAGAACCCGTCCGGGTCGCCGACGAGCGCCACGTAGGAGCTCAAGGTCTGCGCGCGGTCGGCCAGGGACTGCTGGCCCTCGAGCCAGGACCGCTCGATCTGCGTCTTGGCGCGCGCGAGCTCGTCTTCCTTGGGGCCCGTCTTGCAGAAGCGCTCGAGGACCTTGTCCAGGCTGTCGGTCACCGCCTTGCGGCTCACGCCGAGGCGGCCGGAGATGAAGAACGCGAGCATGTCCGGGCCGCGCGCGGCGACGTGGCTCGACCAGTAGGGGATGTGGCCGCCCGCGGACACGGCGAGGCGGTCGTCCTTGACGAGCTTCTCGTGGAGCGGGCTGTCGTCGCCCCCGCCGAGTATGGCCATCACCACGGTCAGCGCCCACCAGTCGCGCGAGCCCCGCTCGGGCGTGTGCCAGCCGACGACGGTCAGCGGCGTCTTCGCCAGATGGTCCTTCACGGTCTCGACGCGCTCCCCCTTGAGGCGGGGCTCGTCGAGGGGGGCGGCCCGGGGCCGCGGCCGCCGCGGAATCGCCCCGAACAGGCGCTTGACGAGCCTGCGGACTTCGGAGACCGACGCGTCGCCGCTCACGGCGAGCACCGCGTTGTTCGGCGCGTAGTGGCGGTCGTAGAACGTGCGGACTTCGTCGAGCGAGGCCGCGCGGATGTCGGCGGCGTCGCCGATCGTCGGGTGCGCGGTCTCCCAGCGCGTGAACGCCAGCGAGCTCATGACCGCGTCGGTCGCGCGGCGGTAAGGCTGGTTCAGATAGGTCTGGCGCAGCTCCTCGAGGACGACCTGCTTCTCGACGGCGAGCTCGCGTTCCGATATCAGCAGTCCGCGCATGCGGTCGGCCTCGGCCCACAGGACGGACTCGAGCGCGTTGGACGGCACGACCTCGTGATAGGTCGTGTTCGTCTTCATCGTGTAGGCGTTGTCCACGCCGCCGTGCGACTCGACGAGCCGGGACACCTCGTTGGGGGCCAGGTTGGCCGTGCCCTGGAACATCAGGTGCTCGAACAGGTGGGCGAAGCCGGCGCGTCCTTTTTCCTCGTCGAGCGAGCCGACCCGGTAGGTCATCGAGACGGCGGCCAACGGCGCGGAGCGGTCTTCCTGGACGACGACGGTCAGGCCGTTGTCGAGCTTGAACACGCTGACGGGCAATCCCCGCCGAAGCTTCTTCTTTTTCACCGCCGAGAGTGTATCAAAAACGCCGACGCGGGCCGGGGCGGGGGAACGATGTCCGGAGGGGCCGCTCGGCATTGAAGATTCCGCGTTCGGCTATCGCGAGGAGTCCGGCGCGAAACCCGGCGCTGGCGGGATAGGCCGGCGACGGAGTCATGTCCGGAGGGGCTTGGGTCGCGCGACCGAAATGCTCACGGGTCGCGCAAGACCCGGAGGCGGGTCAAT
>JAQTNG010000194.1 GCA_028714015.1 Elusimicrobiota bacterium
CTTCCGATCTCCCGACGGAAAGACGAGGCCGCCGGACGCCGCCCTCGACGAAGGCGCGGCCGAGTCCTTCCGGGAGGTGCAGCCGGAGGGCTTCAAGGACCACCCGCGATCGTCGATCGAGGCCGCCGTCGTGGACCCCGATGTCGATGACTCGGAGGGCGGAGAGTAGACGCTTTCGAACCTGAGACGAGAAATATCAGGACCGGGACCCGCCGAAAGGCGGGTTTTGTGTGTTGACGGCGCACGCCCGTAGTAACCCCCGCCCCGCCCGCGCATTACTCCGGATAGCGCGCCGCTCTCCGCCGGGCTATGCTCTGGGTGCCCGTGAAGCGGCCCATGCCAAATAAGATAAACAAGATTCACATCATCATCAATCCCGCCTCGGGTAAAGGCGATTCCACTTTGCCGATCATCAACGCGGCGATGAAGGAAGCCGGCATCGAGTGGGACGCCTCCATCACCCACCGGGCGGGCGATGCGGCCCGGTTCGCCGAGGCGGCCGTCAAAACCAAGATCGATGCCCTCGCCGTTTACGGCGGCGACGGCACGCTCATGGAGGCGGCCAGCGGGATGATCGGGTCGGACATCCCCTTGGCCGTCTTGCCCGGGGGATCGGCGAACGTCATGGCCACCGAGCTCGGGATACCCGACGACCTCAAAGAAGCCTGCGGCCTTCTGAGCCGCGCCTCGGCGGAGAGGAAGAAAATCGACGTCGGGCGGTTCGGCGACCGCTATTTCATCGTGGGGGCCAGCCTCGGATTCGAGGCGGAGGTCGTCAAAGGCGCGGATCGCGCGACCAAAAACAAGATCGGCCTCTTCGCCTATCTTCTTTCCGCCGCCGCCGCCCTGAAGAAAACGAAAACGACCGTCTACCATCTGACGGTCGATGGGCAAGCGCACGAGGTGCAGGGCGTCACATGCCTGATCGCCAATACCGGCAATCTCGGCTTCAGCGCGATTTCCTTCGACAAGCATATCGACGTGAGCGACGGATTTCTGGACGTGGTCGTCGTGCGAAAGGCGAATCTCGGCCTTCTCAAGCTTTTGGCCGTCACCCTGATCAAACGGGAGCGCCCCGACAATCTGGAATTAGTGGCGCACTGGCAAGGCAAAGAGATCAGCGTTTCGTCCACCCCCCGGCAGACGGTTCAGTGCGACGGCGAGGTGCTCGATGACGCGGACCTTCGCATCAAGGTCGTTCCGGGGGCGATCACGGTCTTGGTTCCCGGAAAATGACCGGTTGCCGAGGCGCCGGCGAGCCGTACGTTCAGCGCTTCTTCTTCTCGAGCGCGGCCCGGAGCACATCGGCCATGGCGCTCGACGGCTGGTCTTCCTGCTGACGCTGCCGCCACTCGTCGGCGTCCGGATCGCGCGGAAGCTCGAGCGAGATCCTTCTTTCACCGAGCTTGACCTCCGCGACCTGCACCGAAATCGCGTCGCCGACCTTCACCCGCTCGAGCTGGATCTCCGGGCGGTCGGACGTCTTAGATTGATGCAGCAGGCCGACGACCCCGGGCTCGAGCTGGATGAACAGGCCGTAGACCTCTTTGCGCGTGATCTTCCCCTCCACGACCTGGCCGGCGGAATACTTGCTCCAGGGGTCCACGACCGGCGGCGCCGCCGGGGTGGCGGGACGCTCGGTGACCTGCTTGAGCGAAAGGGAGATCTTCAGGCGGCCGTCGACCGTCTCGCGCTTGAGTATTTTGACTGAAACGGCCTGGCCGACGCTCAGGATCTCGGAGGGCGACTCGATGCGCGACCAGGCGATCTCGGAGACGTGCAGGAGCCCCTCGACTCCGGGCACGAGCTCCACGAACGCCCCGAACTTCTCGAGGCGGACGACCGTGCCGGCCACGACGGCGCCGTCCGGATTCGCCGCGAGGAAGGCGTCGGCGGCGCGCCCCTGCTCTTCCTCGAGAAGCTTTCGCCTGGAGACGACGATGTTCCTGCCGCCCTCGGAGAACTCCGTGAGGACGAACGTGAAGGTCTTGCCGATGAACTCCGCTCCGGTCTCGGTGCGCTTGGTGTCGATCTGGCTGATGGGGCAGAAGGCGGTCTTGCCCTTTACGCTTACGCGTAATCCTCCTTTACAAGCCTCGACGACGCGGCCTTCGACGGGGCGCTTGAGGTCGAACGCCTCCTTCAAGTCCTCGGCGAGGTTCTTGTCGGTGGGGTTTTTGGAAAGCCGGATCTCGTTGTGACGGACCGACGTCACGAACAAGTCCACAACGTCCCCCGCGCGGACGGAGCAGATCCCGTCGGCGTCGCGGAAGTCGGCCGTCGCGACGACGCCCTCCCGTCCCGGCCCGAGCGCCACCGAGGAGTCCTCCCGGCCCACGACCAGGATCTCCCCGCGAACTTTGTCCCCGACCGAGAACGTCTTCTCCGCCGCTTCCAGGGACTCCCCCAGCAGCGCCGAAAAATCCTCGGCCGATTCTTCGCCGCCGGACCCCGCATCCCGGTCTCGAGTATCGTTCACGCGCGTTAAGCGGTCCCTTTTAGCGGATCTTCCGCATGAAGCGATTCTTCACGTTGGCGTCGATGAAGGTGCCCAATCCCTTGCCGGCGAGCGCAAGCGCCTTCATCTTCTCGATGTTGACGGGGTCCGCGCTCTGGTTGGTGTAGATGTAAACCGAGCTGTCCGCGAACCGGATCGCCATGGCGTCCTTCATGATCTCATAACGGGCGACCTTCGAGGCGCCGCTGAGGTTCTTATACTTGATGAACATTCTGTGCTTCTTTGGAGTTAGCATGCACTCATTATGCGACAAACGGAGGGATTCTCCAAGCGATATCGTCCGCAGGGGCGTCGAGCGGCTCCCGCGTCACGCCTCGAACTGGGAGGAATACTGCCGCCTGGATTTGGCGTGCGAATAGGCGAACTTGCGCACCCGCGTCGCCATGGTCCCGCCGAAGCGCTGACGCTCGGCCCAGGTGAGGCCGTCGATTTCGTCCACGCCCCAGCCGCCGGGGCCGAGCCTGAGGCCGAAGCGCTCCGGAGCGGTGCCCATGTCGCTGTGCGGGATGAAATTATATTGATGCACGAAGACATGCTGGATCAGGTCGTCGTGGGCTTCCAGGTAGGAGAGAAGATCGTCGACGTCCTTTTTCGTCTCGTGGGGCAGGCCGATGATGACGTTGATGGAGTTGCGGATGCCCGCCCGTTTCGACATCTCGAGCACGCGCGTGAAATCCTCCCGGCGGATGTTTCTTTGGTAGAGCCGGCCCAGACGGTCGGAGGACGTGTCCAAGCCCCAGTTGAGCCAGTCGCACCCCGCGCGGCGCATGTCGACGAGGGTTTTCTCGGTGATGCCCTGAGGCCGGCAGCAGTCGCTCCAGCGCCACCGGCGCTTGGCCTGGATCATTCTCGCCAGGAGCTCAGCCTCGTAGGCCCGGCCGATGTTGAAGGCGGCGTTGAGAAAGAAAAACCGGGAGACGCCGAACCGGTCCTCCAGAGACAGAAGGTCGCGCACGACGAGCTCCGGCCGGCGGCACTTGAACCTTTTCTTGTGGTCGAGGTTGCAGTAGGCGCAGTTGCTGGGGCACCCCACGATGAAGCGATAGGGGATCACGACTCCGTCCCAGCACGTGTAGGTGCGGTAGGAGTAGGCGTCCAGGTCGAATCCCTCCAGATCCGGGACGGGGAGGGCGTCCATGGAGTGGGTCAGCTCGGAGGTCCGGAAGCTCTTGGTCTGGTCCTCGAAGACGGTCACGCCCGGGACGAGCCCGGGCGGCTTGCCGTGATGGAGGGCGTCGCAGAGAAGCGTCAGAGGAATCTCCCCTTCGCCGTTGACGAGGTAGTCGATCTCCCGGCTCCAGGCATGGCGGAACAAGGGCGAGTTCCAGTAGCCTCCGACGATCATCGGCAGGCTGCGGCCCTGGAGCTTGAGCCGCCGTTTCAGAAGCACGAAGGTCAACGGGTCGGCCGAGACGTGGGCCGACAGGCACAGGATGCCCGTGTCTTCCAATTCAAGCTTGCCGATCCACTTGTCGAGCAGCGCGTCGAGCTTGACGTCGCGGCGGCCCGCGAGAGCCGCCTGGAGCCGCTTCACGTCGCCGAGAGCCTGGCGTTCCTTGGGCGTGAAATTTTTTCCCACGCAATGGTCCTTGATCGCGACCTGCGCATGATAGGCGCGAAGGACGCTCGCGATCTGGATGAGGTAGAGCGGAGGAAAAATGTCGCATTTGCTCCCGGTCATGCCGGGGAGATTGCTTTCCACGGCGGGCCCCAAGGCCAAGGTGACCCTCAGGCCCGAGAGGTCGACGCCGGAAAGAAAGTCGCGGTCGGAAGGACGGAAGGTGGCGTTGACGGGGTGGAGCAAGGACGTCCCGCGCGCCGCGGAGAAGGACTGGAATTGGGCGCGAAAAACGGGGTCGCCCTTCCAAAGACCGTCTTCGGTCGAGCCTCCGATGGGATCGGGCATCGGCCCGATTGTATCAACATTTACATCTCGTCGAACCCGAAAGAAGAATCTCCGCGCGGCGACGGCGGAATAATGCTACAATTACAATGTTGATTTCGAACCCGTAACAAGAAATGTCGGGACCGACCCTTGGGCGAGCAAAGCCCAGGGGTTTTGTGTTTCAGGAGAACCAATGAAAATTCACATGTACGAGTTCCGCGCCGAGAAGAAGAAGCTCAAGTGCAGCTGCGGCTGGGAGCGCACCCTGAAGTCCGCGGACTCGAAGCTGGTCTCGAAGACGTTCACGGACCACTGCGCGGACGAGGCGGCGAAGGCCGCCTAGCCGGCGCGGCCGGCGGCTGAAGGGCGGGGCAGGACCGCATTCGGCCTACCGGAGGCGGAGGATTTCGCGTTCCTCCCGGACGAGGCGCTCGGTTTCGGGGCTGGGCCCTTCCACGAAAGCTTTGAAGAATTTCGACGCGTCGTCGATCTTGCCGTCCTCGAGCAGGCACCGCCCCATCCCGGCGTAGGCGTCGGCGACGACCGGGTCCTTCAGGCCGCCGGCGGAAGCGGCGGCGATGGCTTCGGCGAAGAAACTCTTGGCCTTGGCGCAGTCGCAGCCATTGAGCGCGTTCCTCCCCCGCTTTTCGTTGTCGAGGACGAGGCGAAGTTTCTCGTTCCCGGAAGGCGCCGGCGCCGCTTCCTTGCGCTGCGTGGGTGGAGCCTCCGGGTCCGCGGGCGAAGACCTGCGCTCCGCGCGCGGAGAGTCCCGCTTCGCCTCGTTTCCCCATCGGAAGGTCAGGCTGAGCCGATTGACGCTTCCGAGGTCCCCAAAGGGCACGAAGGCGAAATCGACGGCCAAGGCCTTCCAAAGGAAGCCCACGCCGCACGCGAGGCCGAGGCCGGCGTCGCCGCGGTCGGAGAAGCCCAGGCGAAGGGCCAGGAGCTTTTCGAAGATGGTCTCCACGCCGATGCCGACGCGGACTGTGTCGGTCCGCGCCTTGGTCGCGTCGAAGGCCGCGGTATTTTCCGTCTTGTTCGTGCGAAAGGAGAAGGCGGCGCCCGCGCGCCCGAGCAGCGGCAGGCTTTCCCTCCGGGACTGAAAGCGGACGCCGGGCCCGGCATTGAGCAGCGCGGCTCCAAGCGTCAGCCCCGGCAGGCTCGACACGGCGGCGAGCACGCCCGCATCCACGGCAAAGCCGCCGGCCGAGACGCCGTCGAGCGTCTCCCGAATGAACTTGGCGCCCGCGCCCACGCTGAGCGACTCGCTCAAGGCCCGGCCGTAGCCGCCGCTCAACGCCATGTCCGTCAGGCCCGCGCTCCCGAGACCGCCGTCCGGGGATTCCACCCGGGTGCGGGAAATGCCGCCGAAATCAAGCCGGTTGACATTCAGCCCCCACCCCTGACGGGTCGCCAAGCCGGCATACTCCTGGGTCAGGCCCTCCACGTACCGGTTGTGCATGAAGGTGACCTCGTGGGCCTTGATGCGGCCCAGGCCCGCGGGATTGTAGAACAGCGCGTTGGCATCCGAGGCCAAGGCCGTGTAAGCTCCGCCGAGGCCGGCCGCGCGGGCGCTGGGATCGAAGAGCAGGAAATCGAAAGACTCGGCTCCCGCGGCCGCGCCGGCATGGGCCGCGACGGCCGCCGCCGCCAGGAGAAAAGCCGCCGACAAGGCGGTGAAGGCATTCATCGTATGACAAGGAGCCTCTTGACCACGCTCCTGCAGCCGGGCGAGGAGATGACCGCGAAATAGCCGCCGGAGGCCACGTCGCGCCCGGCCTCGTTCTTGGCGTCCCATCGGATCGTGCCGGTTCCCGCGCCGGTTCCCAATTGAGCCGCCAGGCGCCCGCTGAGGGTGTAGATCTTGAGGGTCACGGCCGCCGGCAGGTTGTCGAAGATGATGCCGGAAGCCGGGTCCCCCGCCGAATAGGGCTTGCCCTCGCCGGGGGCGCCGCCGGAGGGCTTATAGGGCACGGGATAGACCCGCGCCCGTTCCAGGTCCGCGGCGGCGGCTCTCGGCGGCGCGGCGAAGACGCGGAACACGGCGGTGGCCGTGCCCGTGCCGTACGCGTTGGTGGCGCTGATGACGACGCTATCGGTTCCCGCCGCGCTCGGCGTCCCCGAGATGACGCCGTTGCTCCTATTGACGCCGAGGCCCGCCGGAAGGTTGACGGCGTCGAAGCTCGTCGGGGAACGCGTGGCCGAGATTTGGTAGCTGAACGCCGCGCCCACGTTCCCGGAGGCGGTGAGAGCGCTTCGGATGACGGGCACCGACGATCCGGCGAAAGAACGCGAAGCGGAGAGGAAGAACAAAAGCGCCGCCAATGCGGAGCGCGGCCGGAATGGCGGGAAATTGGGGCTCATCATAGATTTATTTATTCTCTATGCGCGGAATCCTCCCGGTGGCCCTAATTTGGAATTTCAGCGGGCCGCGGTCCATCGCGGCGAGGTACCACTTCCATGTGCGGGACTTGATGCGCCGCGGCTCCGGATTCGGGAGCGAAGCGCCGGAGCTAGCGGAGGAGCCAGGCGGGAACGATCTTGAGGCCGAGGAGGCGCCGCTTCGTCTTCGCGTCGAGGCGCGGGAAGCCCACGACGAGGCCGCGGCACAGCGGGCTTCGGCAGCGGCACTCCAGGCTCCAGGACTCGTCCGGCACGCAGGTGGAGTAGTCGAAGCGGATCTCCGCGCCGGCGGGGATGGGGCGCAGCGCCGTCAGCGTGACGGCGTCGCGCAGGCCCGCGTTCGGGTCGCAGGAGTGGTTGACGAAGCGCGCCGGAGGATCGACGTGGAGCTGACGCCCGGAGCCGATGTCCAGGCAGTGGCGGCGCAGCCCGCGGCTCAGGACCTCGGGCGTGCTCAGCTCCTCACCCGTGAAGACCAGGATGACCTCGCCGGGCGCGTAGGGCCGCTCGGCGAATACTCCCCGGCCGTCGGACGACGGTCCGATCAGTGGGCGAAGCGCCACCAATCGTGGTGGTCCCGTTCCAGCTCCGCGACCGTGGGCAACGGATAGAACAGAAGCTCGTCGGGCGCGGCGAAGAAGAAGCCGTGGCGTATCAGCTGGTAGGACGCGGCCATCAAGGTGGAGTTGAGGCTG
>JAQTNG010000195.1 GCA_028714015.1 Elusimicrobiota bacterium
ATGAACGCCGGCGACAACGTGCTGCTGACGCTGTCGCCCGGCAACGATTTCGAGACCGTCGAAGGAACGTTGTATAAGGTCGACGAGTTCCGGGCGACCGTCGCGATCACCCGCGCCCCGCCCGACGAGGCCATCCGGGGGAACTGCCAGATCGACCTTCTCGGCTCGGACGCGACCTACCAGCGCATGCGCAAGGCGCTCGTCACCGTCGCCGAGTCGAAACGCTCGCGCGTGTCGACCCTAAGAGAGATTTTCCTCGGCGAGCAGGAGCCCGAGCGCGTCAAGGTCCCGAAAGTCATCTGGTTCAACCGGACCCTCAACGAGTACCAGCAAAGCGCGGTCAAATCCTCCTTGGCCGCGCAGGACGTGGCGCTCGTGCACGGCCCGCCCGGCACCGGCAAGACCACCGTCCTCGTCGAGATCATCCGCCAGCACGTCGCTCGCGGCGAGCGGGTGCTCGCGACGGCGCCTTCGAACATCGCCGTCGACAACATCCTCGAGAAGCTGATCGGCACCAACCTTCGCGTCGTGCGCCTGGGCCACCCCGCGCGCACGCTCGAAGCCCTGCGGCACGGCAACCTCGCCGCGCAGATCGAGGAAGACCCCGCTTACGCGGAGGTCAAGGAGCTCGACGCCTACCGCGAGCGCATGATCAACCGCAAGTCGCGCCACGGCCGCGGCATCACCCAGCTCGGCCACGAGGAGCGCCAGCTGCGCGAGCGCGAGGTCGGCAAGCTCTGGCGCCAGGCCCGCGATCTCGAGGCCGAGATCGCGCGGCACATCGTCGCGGGGGCGAACGTGGTGCTCGCCACGCACGCGGGCATTTCTAAAAGGTATGTCAAGGGGGAGTTCGACCTCGTCGTGCTCGACGAGGCCTCGCAGGCGAGCGAGCCGCTGTCGTGGGTGCCGCTGACGATCGCGCGCAAGGCGGTCTTCGCCGGCGACGCGAACCAGCTTCCTCCGACGATCTACTCGAAGGAAGCCGCCGAAGGCGGCCTGGCCGTCACCTTGTTCGACCGCCTCAAGGACCTCCTGCCCGCCTCGGCGCAGACGCTGCTTCGCGTGCAGTACCGCATGCACGAGGCCATCATGCGCTTCCCGTCGCAGGAATTCTACGAGGGCAAGCTCATCGCCGACGAGTCCGTCGCCAAGCACGTCGCCTCCGAGCTCCCCGGCGCGGCGCCCTCGAGCCTCACGAGCCGCCCGGTGACGTTCGTCGACACCGCGGGCTCGGGCTTCGACGAGGCCTGGAACGACATGCTCGAGAGCCGCGAGAACAAGGGCGAGGCCGAATTAGCCGTCAAGCTCCTGTATGAACTCCTCGGCTCCGGCCTCAAGCCCAAGGACGTCGCGATCCTGACGCCCTACACGGCGCAGGCGAAGCTCCTGAAGACCTTGGTCCGCGAGCCCGGCCTCGAGATCGGCTCGGTGGACGGCTTCCAGGGGCGCGAGAAGGAGGCGATCATCCTCAGCCTCGTGCGCTCGAGCGAATCGGGGCAGATCGGCTTCCTGTCCGACATGCGCCGCCTCAACGTCGCGATCACGCGCGCGCGCCGCTGCCTCATCGTCGTCGGCGACTCGGCCACCGTCGGGCGCCATCCGGTCTACGCGCGCTTCATCGCGTACTCCGGCGAGCTCGACAGCCATCGCTCGGCGTATGAGTGGGCCGGTGTCTGACGGCCGCAAGCGCGACCTGTCACGGCTGACGCCCGAGCTTCGCGCGGCGCTGGTCGCCGAGCTGACGAGCCTCATCGAGCGCGCCGCGGCGCTCACCCCCGACGAAATCACCGTGCTGCTCCACCTTCTGGCCTACGCCGGGTTCAGCGGCGACGGCGTGCTGGTCGTCCCCGAGCTGTCCGCGCTGTGGGGCGGGGCCGACTCCTACATCCCCGCGGCCCACCTGCCCCCGGACCGCGCGCGCGCCGCGGTCAAGATCCTGCGCCGCCGCGGAGTCCTTAAAGACGCCGAGCACGGAGCCGCCCTCGTCGACAACCTCGTCCTGCGCGCTCTCGCCGAGTAAGCCGTCATAATGTCCTGACGCGGGCGCTATGGCCGAGGGCCCGGCCTTGTCCTAGTATTGCGCATGGACGCCAGGCCTGAACTGAAGCGGGCGACGCTCGTTCGCAGGCTCTTTCAACGGGCGGGCGGGCGGCGGCCCGCCCGGAGCCGCTTCGGGCGCGCGCTCGCGCCGCCGGGGGCGGCGGAGGCGAAGCCGGGGCGCCTCGGGCCGGCCCTGCGCTTTTTGGCCGCGGCGCTCATCCCCTTCCTGGCCGCCCTCGTTCAGCGGGCTTATTGGCCCCATTACACCTGGGCTTTGTTTTATCCGGCCGCACTCTTCAGCTCCTGGGTCGGCGGCACCGCGGCCGGCATTTTCGCCACCCTCGAGGCCGCGGCCTTGGGCTGGGACTTCTTCACGCCTGCTGATGCGGTCATCGCGAAGGAGGGATACTATGCCTTCGTCCCCATGGCGCTCTTTATCGCGGTGGGGCTTATCTTCAGCGTCATACACGGCCGCCTGAGGAAGGTCACCCGGGACTTGCAAGCCGCGACCGACGAGCTCACGGAGCTGTTCGAGAAGGCCTCCGAAGGGATTTTCATCTCCGACCTGTCAGGCCGCTACACCGACGTCAATTCGGCGGCCTGCCGGCTGCTCGGCCGCTCCCGCGAGGAGCTCCTCGGCAAGACGATCAACGACCTGATCCGTCCCGGACAGGGCGAAAGGCTCGCGGCGGACCGGGAGTTCATGCTGAAGACCGGCGGCGTCCAGGTGGGGGAATGGGAGCTCAAAAGGGGCGACGGGTCCTTCGCTCCCGTCGAGGTCAGCGCCAGCATACTTCCCGACGGCCGCTGGCTGGCGTTCGCGCGCGAGGTCAGCGAGCGCAAGCGCGCCGAGGACGCGAGCCGGCGGCTCATCGAGGCTCAGCGGCGCAACGAGTTCCAGCTGGCGCTCGAAGCGGCGGCCAACGCCATGGTGATGGTCGACAGCGCGGGGCGCATCGTCCTGACCAATGCCGAGGCCGACACGCTTTTCGGCTATCCGCAGGGGGAGCTCGACGGGCGGGACATCGAGGTCCTGGTTCCCGATCGTTTCAAGGCGGCTCACCCGGCGCAGTGCGCCGGTTTCTTTCAGGGGCGGTTCGCAAGGCGGGCCATGGGCGCGGTCCGCATCCTCCCCGCCCTGCGCAAGGACGGAAGCGAGTTCCCGGCGGAGGTCGGATTGACCCGCGTACGGCTGGGGGAAGAAGCTCTCGTCGTGGCCTCGGTCATCGACGTTACCGAGCGCATGGCCTTCGAGCAAAAGCTGCTCGACAGCGAGGAGCGCTTCCGGCTTCTCGTCCAAAGCGTCAAGGACTACGCGATCTTCATGCACGCCGCGGACGGGACGGTCACGGTGTGGAACGAGGGCGCGGAGCGCATACTGGGCTACCGCGCCGAGGAGATCCTCGGACGGAATTTCTCGGTCTTCTGCACGCCCGAGGACGTCGCCGGCGGGCGGCCGGAGCGCGACCTGAAAGCCGCCGTCGAGCTCGGCTCGTTCCAGGGCGAAGAGTGGCGCGTCAGAAAGGGCGGCTCCCGCTTCCTGGCCGACGTCGTCATCACCCCCGTGCATGGACGCGACGGGAAACTGCTCGGCTTCGGGAAAGTCATCCGCGACCTGACGGAGGTGAAGAAGTCGGAGGCGGCCTTGAAGGGCTCGGCCGAGACCCTGCGGCGCACCGCGGAGGACCTCGAGGGCTTCGCCTACACCGCCTCCCACGACCTGCGCTCCCCGCTGCGCGCCATCCAAGGGTACGCCCACTTCGCGCACGAACGGCTGAAGGGAAAAGCGGACCCCGAAAGCCTCGGCATGCTTCAGCGGATCAGCTCCTCCGCCGTCCGTCTCGACCGTCTGATCCGGGACGTTCTGTCCTTCAGCGCGATCGGGCGCAGCCGCGTCGCGCTCGAGCCGGTCGACCTCGACACGATCGTCGCGCACGTCGTCGCCCTGTACCCCGGCCTGGAAACGGCGCGCCTGAAGGTGCGAAGTCCGCTCGGCTCCGTCATGGCGCAGGAATCGCTGATGATTCAGATCGTCTCGAACCTCCTCTCGAACGCGGTCAAGTTCGTCCCGGTCGGGCGCGTGCCGGAGATCGGCGTCTATTCCGAGCGGCGGGAAAACGGGAAAGTCCGGCTGACCGTGCAGGACAACGGGACCGGCATCCCGCCCGAGCACTTCGTGAAGATATTCGAACCCTTCATGCGCCTGCCGGGCGCCCGCGAAGCGGAGGGGACCGGCATAGGCCTGGCGATCGTCAAGAAGGCGTCCGAGCGGTTGAACGGGGTGATTCACGTCGACTCGGAGGCCGGCAAGGGAAGCCGCTTTACGGTCGAGCTGGCGGAGGCGGGCCATGCCGGCTGACCTTCGGCCGATACTGCTCGTCGAGGACAACCAGGACGACCAGTTCCTGCTCCAGGAGGCCTGGAAAAAGGTCGGGATCGAAAATCCGCTGGTGGCGGTGGAGAACGGCGAGCAGGCCTGCGAATATCTCGAGGGCATCGGGCGCTACGCGGGGCGTCTTCGATTCCCCTTGCCCGTTCTGGTGCTCCTCGACATCAAGATGCCCGGCATGTCCGGCCTGGAGGTGCTGGCGTGGATTCGGGGCAGGAAGGATCTCGGCGGCCTTCCGGTCGTCATGTTGACGGCGTCCACCTGGCCCGAGGAGGTGGCCGAGGCTTACCGTCTGGGGGCCAACTCCTTCGTCATCAAGCCGACGGCGGCCCAGGAACTGACCGATTTCGCCGCCGCCGTGAAGAGCTATTGGCTCCGGTTCAACGAATTCGTTCCTCCGTGATGCAACTTTTTCGACCCCTCAATCGTCTGTAAGGTGGGCCTTGCGGCCCGCCCGCCGCGGGACACGCGGCCGGAATCAAGGGGGAGAACATGGAAAACTTGCCGAAGCTGGACGCGCGCGTGCGGCCGTATCAGGACCCGTCGGACCGGCCCACGAAGCTGATGGCCTTCGCGGAGCTGATGATCGCCGACGCCTTCGTGATCAAGGGCATCCGCGTGCTGAAGAAGGCCGAGCCGGGCAACGACGAGCCGTTCGTCGTCTTCCCGGCCGAGAAGGGCCGGGGCGCCACGGCCGACCGCTGGTTCGACCTCGCTCATCCCATAACCGCGGAGGCGCGGACCGCGGCGATCGGCCTGATCCTCGAGAAGTACCGCCAGGCCGCGTCCGGCGCAACGGCCCGGGTCTAGGCCTTTGAAATCTCCGCCGCGGCCGCGCGCTTTCTGAGCCAGACCATCACGGCGTAGGCCGCGGCGAAGAGGACGACGGCGACGACGACGAGGTGCATCTTGGCCTTCAGGGCGTGGGCGAGCTCGGCCGGCGAGTCGAGGAGCTGGGGCGCGTCGCCGATGACCTTCATGCCGAACCAGGAGAGCACCGCGCACCAGAGGAACGCGCCGGCGGTGGTCGCCGCGGAGAAGCGGGCGACGGGCATCTTGAGGATGCCGGCCGGAATCGAGATCAGGTGGCGCACGACGGGGAGCAGGCGCGCGAAGAAGATTCCCGGAACCCCGTACTCGTCGACCCAGCCCTCCATCGCCGTGACCTTGTCCTCGGAGATCAGGACGTATTTCCCGTAGCGCCTCACGAACGGCTCGCCGAGGAGCCGTGAGACGCCGTAGCTGACGACCGCGCCGAACCAGCTGCCGGCCGTGCCGGCGAGCACGACGAGCCAGAAGCTCATGCGGCCCTGGGCGGCCCAATAGGCCGCCGGCGGCATGATGATCTCGCTCGGGATGGGGACGATGGAGCTTTCCAGCGCCATCAGGAGAAACACGCCCAGGTAGCCCCAGGTTTCGACGAAATGGAACCAGACCTTCAGGAGGGCGAGAAACTGTTCTTGCATGGGCGATGATGATACCACATCCGCCGAAAATACCACCGGAAAACGGGTATAATCTGTCTCTCTCTTAAGACGCGCGCGTACGCGATGACCCCGAGCTCCCGCACCCTCGAAACCAATCCGTCGCCGGCCGAAGCCACGGCGCTTCGCGCCCAGTTGCGCGACCTCCGGTCGCCCGCCTCCTCCGGAAGCGCGTTGGCTCCCGTCCTCATGCCCGAACAGCTCGGCGATCCGGCGTTCCTCCGCGAGCACCGCGTGCGCTACGCCTACGCCACCGGCGCCATGGCCAACGGCATCGCTTCCGAGGCCCTCGTCGAGGCGGGCGCCAAGGCCGGGCTTCTCTCCTTCTTCGGCTCGGCGGGGCTGCCGCCGGCCCGCGTCGAGGCCGCGATCGACCGTCTCGAGAAGTCCCTCGGCGACCGGCCGCGCGGCTTCAACCTGATCCACAGCCCGAGCGAGACCGACCTCGAGAACGCCGTCTGCGACCTTTACCTCCGCCGGGGCGTGCGCCTCGTCGAGGCCTCCGCGTTCATGGACCTGACGCCCGCGATCGTGCGCTACCGCCTTCACGGCATCGCGCGCGGCGAGGGCGGCCGCGTGAGCGCTCCGAACAAGGTCGTGGCCAAGGTCTCCCGCGTCGAGGTCGCGTCGAAGTTCCTCGCGCCGGCGGGGGAGAAGCTCCTGCGCGAGATGGCCGCCTCGAATCTTATCACGACCGAGCAGGCCGAGCTCGCCGCCTACATTCCGATGGCCCAGGACCTGACCGTCGAGGCCGACAGCGGCGGCCACACCGACAACCGCCCGCTCGTCGCGATGTTCCCGGCGATGATCGCGCTGCGCGACCGCCTGCAGGCGCAGTTCCGCTTCATGAGCCCGGCGCGCGTGGGCGCGGCGGGGGGCATCGCCACGCCCGACGCGGCCGCCGCCGCCTACATGATGGGCGCCGCCTACGTGATGACCGGCTCGGTCAATCAGGCCTGCGTCGAGTCCGGCTCGAGCGACAAGGTCCGCGCGATGCTCGCCGCCGCCGGCCAGGCCGACTGCGTTATGGCGCCCGCCGCCGACATGTTCGAGCTGGGCGTGAAGGTTCAGGTGCTCAAGCGCGGCACGATGTTCGCCCAGCGCGGCGCCAAGCTCTACGAAATCTGGAAGGCGTATGATTCGATCGAGGCGATTCCGGCCGCGACGAGGGCCTCGATCGAAAAGGATCTGTTCAAGGAGAATCTCGACGCCGTTTGGGCCTCCACCCGCGAGTTTTTCCTCAAGCGGGATCCCTCCCAGGTCGCCCGCGCCGAGAAGGAGCCCAAGCACAAGATGGCGCTCGTGTTCCGATCGTACCTCGGCCAGGCCTCTCGCTGGGCCAACGCCGGCGTCCCCGACCGCGTGCTCGACTACCAGGTCTGGTGCGGGCCGGCGATGGGCGCGTTCAACGAATGGGCCGCCGGGACTTTCTTGCAGGCGCCCGAAAACCGGACCGTGGCGCTCGTCGCCCGCAACATACTGTACGGCGCGGCCGTTCTGACCCGCGCGCACTTTCTCCGCTGCCAGGGCTTAACCCTGACTCCTGACATTACCCGCATCG
>JAQTNG010000196.1 GCA_028714015.1 Elusimicrobiota bacterium
GGAGGCGCATGGCCCAGGCGGCGGGCGGCAAGGACTCGACGCCCGAGTTCCTGCGCACCCACCCCGCCGACGACAAGCGCATCGCGAAGATCGAGGAAGAGCTCCCGGAAGCCCGGGGCTATCTCAAAAAAACCCCCTGAAACCGGGGCCCCGGCGAGGGCGGTCCCGGCGTGATTTTGTTACCATGAAATCATGATGAGCTCAACCGCGGCGGTCCCCGGCACGGCGCCTTCCTTCGACCTGGCGTCGCTCAACGTCATCCTGTCGAAGTACAAGGATTCCCACCTGCCGAGCACCCTGTGGCAGATCGCCAACACGGCGATCCCCTTCTTATCCGTCATGGCCCTGATGTATCTCACCTCCTACAAGGGCTACTGGCCGGTGACCTTGCTGCTCGCCGTTCCCGCCTCCGGGCTCCTGATGCGGATGTTCATCATCCAGCACGACTGCGGCCACGGCTCCTTCTTCAAGTCCCAGCGCGCCAACGACACGCTCGGCGCCGTGATCGGCGTGCTGACCTTGACCCCCTACTCCTACTGGAAGCAGACCCACGCGATCCACCACTCGACCTCGGGCAACCTCGACCGCCGCGGCTACGGCGACATCGAGACCTTGACCTTGAGCGAATACACCGCGCTGACGCCTTGGGGGCGCTGGAAGTACCGGGCCTACCGCTCGATCCCCGTCCTGTTCTTCATCGGCCCCGCGTTCCACTTCGTCGTGTACCACCGCTGGCCCGGCATCATCCCCGCGGACTGGAAGGCCGAGCGCCGCAGCATCCTGCTCAACGATCTCGCCCTGGTCGCCCTGCTCGCGCTGGCGCACCACACGATCGGGCTCACGCACTTCTTTCTCGTCCAGCTCGCCGTCGGCATCATGACCGCGATCGCCGGCGTGTGGTTCTTCTATGTCCAGCACCAGTTCGAGGGCGCCTATTGGAGCCGCGACGACAAGTGGAACGTCGTCGAGGCGAGCCTTCGCGGCAGCTCATTCTACGACCTGCCCCGCGTCCTGCAGTGGCTGACGGGCAACATCGGCTTCCACCACATCCACCACCTGAACAGCCGCATCCCCAACTACAAGCTCGAGCGCTGCATGAAGGAGAATCCCGTCCTTCAGAACCCCTCGCGGCTGACCTTGTGGAAGAGCTTCAAGTGCGTGTTCCTGACCCTGTGGGACGAGGAGCGCCAGAAGCTCGTCGGTTTCGCCGCCGTCGCCCGCTAGCGCGGGATGCCGGCGCCTTAAGCGGCCAGCTTCGGGTCGCCGAGGTATTTTATTCCCCGGGTCAGCCAGACGTCGAGATGATCGACGCGCCCGTCGCCGTTCCGGTCGCCGAGGCCTTCGGTCAGCTTCCTGCTGAATTGAACCCGGCCGACGGCTTCCGAGGCCAGCGCGAGCACGGAATTCCTCCCCGTCTTGTCGATGCCCGTCCCCGGGCCCGGGACGACCACGATCGACTTCCCGCCGTCGATGATCCTGTAGGAGCCCCCGGGACCGGCGACATACTCGGCGAAGTTGTTCACGTCGATCTTCTGCTGCGCCGCGTACTGCGCGATGTACTTGAGCAGCCCGGGGCCGCGGTTGTAGGCGAGGTCTCCCAGGAATTCGACGACCCGCGCGTTGCTCGGGAGCGCGAGGCCGGCCGCCGAGAAGCGCCTCGCGATCTCGCGGTCCGTCTGCGCCCGGAGCAGCCCTCCGTAGACGATGTTCGTGATGGTGTCGTTGCCGGCGTTCCTCTCGCCGGAGTAGGCGTCCTTGTGGACGCGCTCGATCTGCATGATCCCCGCCGCCGCGGGGTTCGAAGGGACCGTCTGCTTAAGGCCCGATTCGGTCTTCGCCATGTACTTGAGGAAATCGGGCCGTATGCCGAATTCCTTGCCGACGAGGACGAAGACCTCGTCAAGCTGCCGCGTCGTCAGGGTCGTCGAATGTCCCGGGACGGCGAGCTCGGCGTGGATTCTCCGCGAGAGGAGCATGTACTCGCCTCTCGTCTCCGGGAGCTTCCGGTTGGGGTCGAGCACCGTCGTGCCCTTGTCCAGCAGGCGCCTGACCTTCTCGTCGAAGGCCTTGCCGGCGAACAGGGCTTTCTCAAAGAGCGTGCCGTCGGCGAGGGCCGCCTTCGCCTGAGCGCGGAACGCGGCCCAGTTCGCGGCGCCTTCGGGGCTCAGCTTCCCTTGCGCGGCGGACCTGTCGAGGCTCCGCTCGAGGCGGGGATAGGCGGCCTCGACCGCGGCGACCCGCTCCTCGTGCGTCGGCAGAGCGCGGATGCGGGCTTCTTCGGCGCGGATCTTGGCGAAGAGGGCCGGGTCCCTGGCCGAGAGCTCGTCGATGAGGTCCACGGCCACGTCTTCGAAGCTCTTCGCCGGCCTCGCCGGGGGTTCCGACGGAGCCGCCGCCGCCGGAACGGGCGAAGGGACGGAGCCGGACATCGGGATGCCGTCGAAGGCCTGTCCGAGCCGGCCGTCGAGCAGCGAAGCCGGGATGACGTTCAGCGCGGCCTGAGCGGACGGGACCGCCGGCGCGATCGTTTCCGCGCCGAACGCGGGAAGAGCCCGGCAAAAACAGACGGAGGCCAGGAGCGCGGAAAGATAACCGATTTTTCGATCGCTGCTGGTCATGATCACTGAGTGTAATCGAATCGCTTCGGATCCGGGAGGCCCGTAAGACGCAGGACGGTCTTATTAATGGGCCCAAACGGAAGTGGGCCCTTTGGCGGCTCAGGCCGCTTCCGGGCTTGACAGGCCCGCCTCGTGCGAACACACTATGCCGTGCGCAAGAGCCGCCTTGCCGTCCCCGCCGCAGCGGCCGCCTTCGCCCTCTTGTGGTGGGCGGCGGCCTCGCGCAAGCCGGCCCCGGACGCACGCACGCTCCTCGTCGAACGCCGCGCGGCGGCGCCGCCGCCGTCGGAGGAGCCGGACCGGCCCGCGCCCGCGCCGGAGGCCCCGACGGCGGAGCTCGCGCCGCCCGAGCCGGTCCTCACCCGATCGGCTCAGCGCCGCTTCTCGAGCCCGGCCTCCCAAGGGGCCTCCGGCGGCATCGCCGGCGCCGAGGCGCCGGACGAGGCGCCCGCCCCGCGCCTCGGCGGCGGCGTGAACATGCCGGGAGGCTACGGCGCGCCGACGGCGAGCGTCGGGCGGTTCGAGCCGGCGCCGGGCTCGCCGGAAACCGCCCGCGGCGGCGGCGCCGTTCCGCGGGCCCCGGAGGCCGCCGGCCCGAAGGCGGCCCCGGCCGACGACGCAAGCCCTTCCGGGGCCCCGGCGCCCGGAGACACGAGGGTGACCGGCGCGGCCGCGGGCCTGGTGACGGCCGCTCGCGGCCTCAAGGCGCGCGGCGACGCGGCCGCGATGCGGGCGGACGCGAGCCTCGAGGCGGGCCTCATGCGCCAGATCGCCGTCGACGGCAAGGTGGACGCCGGGATCCGCAAGGCGATCTCCGACATCCAAAGCTCGGGGCGCCCCGTCACGATGGAGGCCGTCAACGAGGCGGCGGAGGGGGTGCTCAAGGACAACGGCCTCACGCCGGACGACGTGGACCTGCCGACGGCCATCGCCCGCGCCTCCGGTCCCCCGCCTCCGGAGGTCCCGCGCGCCGCGTACCTCGACGCGGTCCAGGCCATCGTGTCCGCGCCTCCGCTCGACCCCGCGCAGCGCGTCGAGATCCAGAAGCTGGCCGACAAGCCGCCGCCGCCGCGCGCCCCGGCGCCGCGCGGGGCGCTCGACGCCTACCGTCAGAACAAGGGCGTCCTCGACAAGGCGCTCAAGGATTTCGGCGTGAAGCCCGAGCACATACTCGGCATCCTCGGCGTGGAAACGAGCTGGGGCCGCAACACGGGGAAGTACCCGCTCCCGGCGACCCTGAAGGCCATCAGCGAGAGGACGGGGCCCGACGGCCGCCCCACGAAGCAGGCGCGCCAGGCCGGCCGCGACCTGGCCGCGCTGGCCCGCCTCTCGGCCCAGGGGAACCTCGGCGGCCTGAGCCCGAACCAGGTCCGCGGCTCCTACGCCGGCGCGATGGGCATCCCTCAATTCCTGCCCTCGAGCTGGGAGTCCCTCTCCCGCTCGCCCGACGGCGGCAAGCGCGATCCCTTCGACTTCGGCGACGCCGCCTACTCGGTGGGCAACTACCTCCGGGCCCACGGCTACGCCAAGGACGTCCCCGGCTCGATCTGGGGCTACAACCACTCGCAGGAATACGTGGACAAGGTCCTGGGGCTGTCCGCCAGCGTGAAGGCGAGCCTTCCGCCGGCGACGCCCGCCAAGTAGGCCTACTTCTTTTCGGGGGCCGGGATTCCGGGGACGGCCGGAGCCGCGGGAGCGGCCGCGCCTCCCCCGCTCGCGGAGCCTCCCGAGAAGCCGATGCCCCCGCCGCCGTTGAGCCCCGAGAACGCGCCCGAGTTCAGGCGCGGCTGGTTGAACGCCTTCTTCGCGGGCTTCACGGGAGCGGCGGCTGCGGCCTTCGCGGCGGCGGCGGGCGGGGCTTCGGCCTGGGGCGGGGCCTGCGGCGGCGCCGCGGGCGGCTCCGCCGAAGGCGGCGCCCGCTTGGGCGCGCGCATGTCGTCGTCGATCTTGAGCATGCCGATGCCCGAGACGGGCGCCTCGGTCGTGAAGACGGGCTTCGGCGGCGGAGCCGGCGCTTCCGTCGAGCGCGCGGGAAAGAGCTTGCGGTAATCCTTCGACGCCTCGGCGACCGCGGCGACAGCCTCGCGAGCCCGCCAATAGCGCCAGCCCGCGAAGGCGATCAAGCCGAGCAGGATCGCGAACACGGCGACCTTCTTGGGATCCAGCGGCGGGACGTCGTCGTCTTCCTGGCTCATCGGGTCCGGGGCATCCGGCTTTTAGTATAGCCCCGCGGCGAGATTAATCAAGGGCGGCTGCGGCCTCTTACTTCCGCTTGAAAGCGAACGGCCCGAACGCCTGCATGACCGGCATCACCTGGAGCCGGTTGACGTTGACGCGGCGAGGAAGCGTGGCCGACCAGAAGATCGTCTCGGCGACGTCGTCCGCGGAGAGGGGCTCGATTCCCTTGTAAGGCTGGGCGGCCTGCTCGGCGTCGCCATGGAACCGCACCAGCGAGAACTCGGTCTCGGCCAGGCCGGGTTCGATGTCGGTCACGCGGACGTTCGAGCCGAGCAGATCGGCTCTCAGATTGAGCGCGAACTGCTTGACGAACGCCTTCGTGGCGCCGTAGACGTTCCCGCCCGGATAAGGATAATCCGCCGCCGTGGAGCCGAGCATGATCACGTGCCCCTCGTCGCGCGCGACCATGCCGGGCAGCGCCGCGCGAACGGTGTAGAGCAACCCGTTGATGTTGGTCGCGACCATCGCGTCCCAATCGTCCAGGCTCGCCTCGTGCGCGGGCCCGAGGCCGAGCGCCAGCCCCGCGTTGGCCACGACGACGTTGATCTTCGAGAACTCCTTCGGAAGCGCGTCCAGCGCGGCTTCGACCTGCCTTCGCTCCCGGACGTCGAACTCCGCGATCCGGCACCGGGGCCCGAGCTCCTTCTTCAAGGCCTGGAGGCGATCGGCGCGGCGGCCGGTCGCGATCACCTTCGCGCCCGCCGCGATGAAGCGGCGGCAGGTCGCCGCTCCGAAGCCGGAGGTGGCGCCGGTGACGAGCACGGTCAAGGTTTTGGGATTGATCGGGGATTTCATAGGGGTGCCCGCATATTACCAAAGGGAGCTCGCATCGGCGCGAGTTCGGTTCGCGCGCCGCTTGAGGCTAGCGCGGGCCCAAGATGACGACCAGGTACTGCACCGACTGCAGCATCAGGCCCAAACCGATCATGCCGAAGCCGATCACCGCCAGCTTGCGCTCGGGCAGGTGCTCGATCCACCATTCGACGCGCGGGCTGACCGCCCCGATCGCGAGGCTGACGAGCCCGACGACGAGCCCGATCGTCAGGCCGAAGCCGATCGAGTCGAAACTCCTCGTCTCGTACCAGCCGGTCAGACCGCCCGCGAGGCCGACGGCGAGCGCCCGGACCACCCCGGACTTCCAGGCTCGCAGGCTGAACGCCGCGCCGGCGACCGCCTCGTAGTCGTAGGTCGGGGCGTAGCGCAGGCGGTACACGATCGCGAGGAATACCGCGTTCAGCACGGCGAAGACGAGGGCGAATTCGCCCCCGAAGCGATGCAGGCACGCCAGGCCGAGCAGGAGGCCCCGCGCGACGCCGAAAAAAGGGATGTGATAGAGCGGAGAGCTGCCGTACTTGCGCTGATGGACGGCGACGCGCCAGAACTCGAGGCCCAGAATGCCTCCGAGCCCGAAGCCGGCCACCACGCCGAAGAACGGCCCGAACACGAGGCCGTAGCCGAGCCCGAAGATCAGGCCGTAGGTCGCCGCGCGCACGCCCAGGCCGAGCGGGCCGCTCCGGCCGCCGAGAAGCTCGTAGGTCAGGTACACGCCGCCGATCGCGTCGCAGCCTATCCCCGCCACGGCGCACCACGCGATCGTCTTGCTCTCGAGAATCACGAGGCATTATGGCACAAAGCATCCTCGGCCTCCCGCCCGGGTTGCGCGCCGCCCGGCGCAAGCGTTAGACTTCTCCGATAATGAAAGCTCATTTCATCCTGTACGTCGCCGACCAGAAGAGCAGCGCGCGGTTCTATGAGAGGGTGCTGGCCCTGAAGCCGCGGCTCGACGTTCCCGGCATGACCGAGTTCGAGCTGAGCGCGGAGTGCGTGCTGGGCCTGATGCCCGCGGCCGGCATCAAGAGCCTGCTCGGCGCGAAGCTCCCCGATCCGGCGGGCGCCGCGGGGATACCCCGAGCGGAGCTCTACCTGCTCGTCGACGATCCGGGGAAGCGTCACCGGCTCGCGCTCGAGAGCGGCGCCCGGGAGCTGAGCCCGCTGTCCGCCCGGGACTGGGGGCACGAGGCCGCGTACAGCCTCGACCTCGACGGCCACGTTCTGGCGTTCGCGCGAGTGGAAAAAGACGGCCGATAACGAGGCGCTTCGATGGAACTTTTTGTGGGGCTCAATCGTATAAAGGGTGACGCCGTGGGATTAGGACGTCAGCCTATTTATGAGTGAGGGCAGCGAACGCAGGCATGGAAAAATCGGAGATGAAAACTGTCTGGGAGCGCATTGAAGACGGTCAGCGAGAGGTCGGCGTGCTTCTCATCGCGTTTGCGCCCCTCGATGTCGCCTTGAACCGCCATTCGCCCGGGAACTTCAATTACCTCCTGCTCTTCCTGGGCCTCGGCGCGTTTCTCTTTGTCGGAGCCCTGATACAGGAGCGCCGGCGAGGCAAATACAAACCCTCGGTCGGTCTCTTGATTTTTCTCGTTTTGGGAGTATCCTTGATGGTAGTGGCCTTCAATCGAGGGCTGGGAGATTGAAAATGCCGGTCGATGCTTATGTTGCCTTTGGCGGCGTCGCTCTTCTCGGAACCATCGGTTTCTTTGCTCCTTGGTTTTCAAAGCCGGAAAAGAAATCAGCCGCGGCCAAAGGGC